>CANTDZ010000213.1 GCA_947652665.1 uncultured Clostridia bacterium | reverse complement strand
CACTTTGCTCGTGGACTTCCTGCCGCAAAAGTGCCCTGAGCATCTTGGTATCAAAACCAAGGTTTTCATGGATTTCCGCTCTGCCTTCCGGCGTGTATTTCTGAATAGACCTTTTCTTGCACATAGGGGCCTTAGTACGAACATAGCTGATGGGAGCAACAGGAAGATTTTTGATGTAACGCATCAATTTAGAGGAGCTATAGCGGTCTACGACAGCACCACCAATATTATCTTTCGGCTCCTTTTTCAGCCTGTCGCCCAGACGCTTCATAGTCCGGGTGACCTCGTAGCCTATGTCACGAAAATCAAGACTGACCCCTGTTGCCATCTGGTAGTAATTGTGTTCACCCATGACGAAAGCATTATAATTCAAAATCGCTCTTGCCTCCGTCATGCCCTTTGGCGGACGGGCTATATTCTTGATTTTCTGTTTGGCCTCGGTTTTAATCCTCTTGACGGCTTTTTCGCTAACGCGCGATTGAACCACCAGCTTGTTCTTTTTCTTCGTGAGCCTCATTTTGATACCAAGAAACTCGGAGTAATGCTTATTGAGATTTACCACCCGTGTCTTTTCCGGGGATACGTCCAGCCTCAGCCGTTCTTTCAGCCATTTGGTAACCGCAATCAGCGTCCGCTCTGCGCTGTCCTTATTCTGACAGAATATACGAAAGTCATCAGCATATCGGACAATGTGCATTTCTTTTAAGCGGGTTGTGCGCATAGCGCGGTATCCATGACTTTTATCGAATACGGTGTTGCCGCCTAACTGCCTGTTTCTGCCCCGCGCCACAGCCACAGGGTTGTCTGCCCATTGGCTTTCTACCCACCAATCCAACTCGTTCAGCACGATATTTGCCAGCAGGGGCGAGATAATACCTCCCTGCGGCGTACCTTTAACGGGGGTCACCGTTGTGCCGCTTTCTAATTGGATAGGGGCTTTTAATATACGCTTGACAATGTAAATCAGGCGTTTGTCCCGGATTCCCAGCGCCCACATCTGCTTAATCAGTTTTGAGTGGTCTACGTTATCGAAAAATCCCTTGATGTCAAACTCGACAACATAGCGCAAATGAGATTGCTGCATATGCCGGTAGGACGCGGCTATGGCCTGTTCACAATCTCGGTTGGGCCGGAACCCGTAGCTATTCTCGCTGAATTTTGCCTCACAGATTGGCTCCAGAACTTGAAGGATACATTGCTGTATCAGCCTGTCCCAGATACAGGGGATACCCAGCGGACGGGTTTTACTTGGGTCACTTTGCTTCGGAATTTCTTTTCTCCGTACAGCCCGTGGGTTGTAATTCTTGGTAATGTTAAGAACCTTTTGAACCAACGCTTCCGGGGTACATTTTTCTATAGCCCGGATGGTCAGCCCATCTGTGCCGGGTGTCACGCTTCCGCCATTGCCCTTGATGTTCCGATAGGCAAGCAAGATGTTGTCTTTACTGAATATCAAATCCATCAGACTATCAAATGTCCCGCCTTTTGCAGCTTTCGCATATAGCCCATCAAAAGTTTCCTGCATATCGTAATACTCGGCATAGCGCAGATTATTTACTTTTTTCGGTTTCTTGGATTGCTTTGGTTTCCTGTTCCCGGTAACCATATAGGCATCAACTCCTTTGAGGGAAGATTGACCTTTTGGTCGTACCCGAAATCCTACTGTTCACTTGTGATTAGTGTTTTGTATTGCTGTTGACTTGTGGCTGTCACTCCGTTCCCCATTACAGGGAACATCATCGCTATCGCCACTACTTTACCCACCGCTTCGACTGCTTATATGATTCGACAGCCTATATACCATGTTGGCCCATGGTATACGCGATAGGCTTTCACCACGTTCCGATACTGCTATCTTTCCAGATGCCCTTAGGTTTCTACTATGGACCTGCCAGCTTGCCGCCGCCTGTAACGGCGCATGGAGTTTCATAGGACAAATTTTTACTCTTCCACACTGGCTCCCTTGCGGGATAGGGGGATTAGCCCCATGCTTCTTTTAGACCCTTACTATCGCAGATTGGCCTGCCCTTTCGGACATTCTCGCCATAGGCATTTTATAGACCCCCGGCCTAACGCTCACAGCCACCTCTGGCTTGCTTTGCACCTGCCGCTGTTTCCATTGTTTACCACGCGCAGAGCGAACGCAGTCAGCCGTCTTTAACGGGCTCTCTGACCCTGGCCGTTTCCAGCCAACGCCAGCCGTAGTTTTCAGGGTAGGCGTTTCAGGGCGTTACCCCTTCATTCCACCTATCGCAGTATCAGTTGTTGCTTTTGATTATCTCAAAAGCCCCGCATTTTTAGCACTACTCGGTCTTAACGCCCACAGAGTTTTGCTCCCTGTGGAATAGTGTTTGTATGCGAACGTGTCGCACTGGACCAGAAGTCCTCACCGCCCTTGCTGTCCTCGCCCTTGGTGTTTTCCATGATGCAGTTCACCAGCTTCAAAATGTCATTTTCGCAGTAGATGTACTTGAACGGATTATATCTCATGGATTGCTTAAAATTGATGGTGTTTAACACCCTGATTTCATACC
>CANTDZ010000212.1 GCA_947652665.1 uncultured Clostridia bacterium | reverse complement strand
CTGCTGGTCTGCGGCGAGTGTGGCACCCCGTACCGCCGATGCACCTGGACGGTCAAAGGTGAGAAGAAGGCGGTCTGGCGCTGTATCAACCGGCTGGACTTTGGAAAGAAATACTGCCACCACTCGCCCACGATGGAAGAAAGTGTACTGCAAGAGGCCATCATGACTGCAATCATGCGCACCGCAAAAGAGAGCGCCGATGTGCTGGGGACTTTGAAACTTCACATCGGCATGGGATTGGAAGTAGAGGACACTGAAGATAGAAGTCTGGATATCCAGATTAGGATAGCAGAAATTGATGCAGAGTTCAAAACCATGCTGCAGGCCATAGCTACTGATACGGTTGATGACTTTGATGATCAGAGGGCAACGGAACTCATGAATGAAAAGAGTGCCCTGGAGCAACAGCTTGCCCAGTACGGCAATGCACAGCAGGAAAAAGAAAACGCGAAATCTCGACTGGATGAAATCTTCACGATTCTGGATGGACTGGAAAATCACCCCATGGAGTATGATGATCGGCTGGTGCGGCAGGTGCTGGAATGCGTGGTGGTGGAGTCTAAGGAGCGAGTCAAGATAATTTTTGCGGGAGGACTGGAAGTTGAACAAGCGATACCGAACTAGCGAGGGTTTGGATACACCCACCCATTTGGCAAAAATATCTTTTTGGTCGTGCGTCCACATATATCAGCCCCGATAAATAGCTTTGTAGAGCTGTTTATCGGGGCTTTCTTTTTTTCTAAAAACCGTATTTATTTCATGATGAATCCCCCATTGACCCCCAGCGTCTGCCCAGTAACAAACGCATTCTCCGCCAAAAATACAGCCGCCTGGGCCACTTCCTCCGGGCTGCCAATGCGTCCCAGAGGGGTGTCCTGGGCCAGGGCATCCAGGTCGGCGGGGGTGAGGGAGGCGTTCATGGGGGTGTCGATGACGCCGGGGCACAGGCAGTTGACCCGGATGCCCGAAGGGCCCATTTCTTGGGCCAGGGCCTGGGTCAGGCCGATAACGGCGGCTTTGGACGCGGAGTAGGCCGCCTCGCAGGAAGCCCCCTGCTGGCCCCACATAGAGCTGATATTGACGATGGCCCCCTGCTTTTTGCGAACCATAGCCGGCAGGGCCCGGCGGCAGCAGAGGAATACGCCCCGGGTGTTTACGGCGAAGACGCGCTCCCAGTCGGCCAGGGGCATATCGGTGAGCAGCCCCCGCCAGGAAATGCCCGCGTTGTTCACGACCGTGCCGAGAAAGCCGAAGTCCTGCTCAGCGGCGTCAAAGAGGGCGTCAACCTCCGCTTCCTGGGTGATGTCGCAGGCGTAGGCCTTCGCGCCGATTTCCCGGGCAACCGCCTGGGCACGTTCCAGGTGGGTATGACAGGCCATGGCGACCCCGTACCCCGCTTGGGCAAACCCCCGCGCCAGCGCCTGGCCGATCCCGCCGGAAGCCCCGGTAATGAGGACGTTCTTTACCATTCCATACACCCCTTCTCATACAGGATTGCGGCCAGTGCAGCCAAGGGGGCCGTCTCGGTTCGCAGGATACGGGGGCCCAGCGTCAGCACCGGCGCGCCCAGGGATTCGGCCAGCGCGGCCTCTTCGGGGGCGAACCCGCCTTCCGGCCCGATAAACACGTAAATGTCCCCTGCCACGGACTGCAAGGCCTGTTTTAAGCTGCACGTGGCTCTTTCATAGAAAAACAAGATGGTACCTTCTTGGGAAGCTTCTTCCAGCGCTTGGCCCAGCGGAATGGGTTCGCGCACCCGGGGCACGATGCCCCGGCCGCTCTGCTTGGCGGCTTCCAGGGCGATGCGCTGCAGCCGGGCCGTCTTTTTTGCCGACTGCTTCGGGTCCAGCCGCACCACGCATCGGGCCGATTCCACCGGCCAAAGGGCATGAGCCCCCAGCTCCACGGCCTTCTGGGCGACCGTGTCCAGCTTGTCGCCCTTAGGCAGGCACTGGCACACCGTGACGCGCACAGCCGGCTCGGCGGGGTTTGGCACTGGCTGCCCCACTTGCAGCCACAAGCCGCCGTCCTCCACTCGCTCCACAACGCTGGGATAATCCGTCCCGCGCCCGTCGCACAGGGTGACTTCCTCCCCAGGCCGCAGCCGCAGCGACCGCGCCCCATGCCGCCCTTCGTCGCCGCCTAAAAAATAGGCGGCACCTGGAGCCGTGTCAATAAAAAACCTCGGCATAATGAAACCTCCTCGGCTGCCGTTTTTCTCGATCGTATGAAAATGCAGATTTATCCCGATTATCTCATATTGTGGGGGGAAAGTCAAGGATGCGATGGAACAGCAAAGCCCTCATGATCCATGACCATGAGGGCTTTGCTTAAGATTGCTATGGTGACCCATCGGGGATTTGAACCCCGGACACCCTGATTAAAAGTCAGGTGCTCTGCCAACTGAGCTAATGAGTCACGTATTTCGCTCTGACTATTATAGCAAAAGAGCGAAGAACTGTCAAGAGGAGTTTCGATAATTTTTGCAGCCCCAAGTGTAGGAGTACAATACATATTGGACAGAGAAGAAAGAAAAAGGTAGAAGGAT
>CANTDZ010000211.1 GCA_947652665.1 uncultured Clostridia bacterium | reverse complement strand
GCACCATTCTCACTTCGCAATGTGTGCCTACTGATTACGGCCTGCTCCATGAGAATTTGGAGGTGCCTATCCAGCAGCTATATGACGGCACCACCTTTCCGTGCTACATCTGCCGCATCGATGAGGTGGCGGTTTGTAGCTTGCAGTATAGGGGGAAAACAGAATATCTCTACCTGCCAGAAGAAGATATCTCCATCGAAAAGGCTATGGGTAGACTGGGTGCAGATGCGCTTGCGGATTGCGAAATCGCAGTAGAAAGCACCATAGTTTCCCACGCTGAGTGGTTGGACTGGTTTGGCGGCATCTTGGAGCATGAGGGTCTGGATGCGTTAAACGCACTGACAGGCGTTCTCAGCAAAGTGGGACCGGATTGGGACAAGTTGACAGCGGTAGTGCACTACGCCGATGTGGTCAGCGGTGAGGACATTGCTAAGCTGGCGCAGAATCTGGACGATTTTATCTTCATCAAGGACGCCAGGACAGACGCAGACGTGGGCCATTACTTTGTAGATTACCATAATGATTACAGTGCATCCCCTGCGCTGGAGGACTTCATAAACTTTGACGCTTTGGGCGCATATTTGCAGCAGGAGTTGGACAGCGAATGGCTGGACTGCGGTCTTGTAGGCATGGAGCCGGGTTGTTCTCTGAAACACATACTTAACGAAAATACACAGGATTTCATGATGGGAGGGATTCCATGATAAAGACTATTGCAACGGATGGACTTCGCCGCATGAAGGACAGCGAAGGTCTGATTATACAGGGCTGCGGCGGCGATTTGCACGAGTGGGTGTATGGCATAAACGATGAACTTACAAAAGCTGGCGTCCTTCTGGACGGCACCGAATTCAAACCGGAGGATTGCTATACCTTCACCCACGAGGGCACGTCCTGCCTGCTGTTCCCGTTTACCAATACAGTCAAGCTGGCTATGGGCAGGCTGGCCATGTGGCGGCTGGAGACGCATGGTGCTTTCGGCGGCACCTGGCTTTCAGATTATGTACCCAACCGGCTGGGCGGCTTCATTACAGAACCGCAGAAGCCCGATTGCCCGCTGATTGGTCAGGACAGCAACATCTATAATCTGGTGGGCATCGCGTCTCAGACATTGAAAGAAAATGGCTTGGCAGAACAGGCGAAAGAAATGTGCGACCGGGTCTTTGCCAGCGGCAGTTATGACGAGGCCCTGGGCATTCTGTGCGACTATGTGAACGTGACCTCGATAGATGAGGAAGAAGCCGAGCAGCAGTTTGGGGGGATGTAATGTCTCTCGAAATCGTACCCATCAAATTAAAAGAAGCAAACGCCTTCGTGGCGGAACACCACCGCCACCATGGCCCCGTGACTGGTCACAAATTTTCCATAGGCTGTTCGGATGGAAAGAAAATCGTAGGTGTGGCTATCGTTGGCAGGCCGGTCTCCCGGTATCTGGACGATGGCTGGACCTTGGAAGTCAACAGGCTCTGCACCGATGGCACCCGGAACGCCTGCTCCATGCTGTATGCGGCGGCTTGGAGAGCGGCACGGGCTATGGGGTATATATTGGAAAGTGAAAACGGAGCCAGCCTCCGGGCCGCCGGGTGGAGATGCGTGGGACAGGCTGGTGGCCTGCAATGGACGGGCCGCCGCAGGCCGGAGGTGGAGCTTTATCCACAGCAGATGAAACTGCGTTTCCAACAGGAAATTAAGTAAGGAGTGCTTTTATGGCAAATCATGTAGCAAACATTATAAGTTTCGAGGGCGATGACGCGCAAATCAAAAAGCTGCTGTCGGAGGTGCAGAATGACGAATTCGGCCCCGGCAGCATTTCGTTTCAAAAATTGATACCCATGCCGCCCGAACTAAACATTGAGTCTGGCTCCCGGACAGATAAAGGGATAAAGGCTTATGCCGACTGTGTGTTGGGGGCAATATCGGAGGAGGCTTCGGCAGATGCTGAAAACCAATACCTGCGCGCCCATCCGGAGGTGGACCGCCAAACATTTATCTTGGGCAGACAGGCTTGCCGCAACATTGCGAATTACAACGCCCCCACTTGGTATGAGTGGCACATCAAAAACTGGGGCACCAAATGGGATGCCTACGGTTACGATGAGGGCGGGGACTACAGCCAGACAGGCGATCTGCGCTTTTTGACCGCCTGGTGTGCCCCGCATCCCATTTTGACGAAGCTGTCCGCATTGTACCCGAATGTGGAGATCACCCACAGATGGGCCGACGAAGATATTGGTCACAACTGCGGCAGTGCGGTGTACCGTGCTGGGTCGCAGACGGAATTGGTTGTAATGACCGATGAGACACAGGCCACGGAGTTCGCCAACCGCCTGTGGAGTACCTTTAACAGCGGTCAGGAAATGGAGCAGCAGATGTGAACAGGCAAATTTTACTTACAGATTTAGCCGCGACCTATGAGGAACTTTTCTCTGTCCCCGAGGACCAGCGGCTAACTTGCTATTTCGGCGATTACGGTCAACACTTCCTCTGCCCCGGCGTGACGGATCAGCAGTTAGAAGCTGTTTGCCAGAAAGCGCTAAATTTCATGGGCCTGACGGAAGAAGAATTTCTGGCCAGGGAACAGGAATTCATATACCGTACCAACATTT
>CANTDZ010000210.1 GCA_947652665.1 uncultured Clostridia bacterium | reverse complement strand
ATAAAGGCCCGTGGAGCGGTGGTAACGCTCTACGGGCCTTTTGCTTCACGACACATCGTGTTTCGATTCTCCTAAGCATGCACAGCTAATGGCCACAAACAGCCCCATAGCAACCCAGGGCAGGGCGGCGTGGAGGAAGTCAAATAGCATAAAAAGCCTCCTGTTCTGTCATAGTGTGTCCAACTGCCCGGCATAGCGCTGGGCCAGGTGGTCCCGCAGCGCGGTGGGGATATCCCCAGGTCGATCACATCATTATTTTTTATTTTATCCCAAGACCCATTGCTTGTCAATCGCTGCTGCCCCCTCCCGGGGCTGCCTGCAATTCCTTGCAAAAAGCTGGGTAATCTGCTATACTAAAGTGTGAGGTTAAAAATAAAAGGAAAGGAGACCACAACCATGAAAACCAGGCACAACACCCGCGCCCTCCGGCACGAGGGACGGCGTTGGCTTTGCTATGCCTTTGTCCTGCTGGGCCTACTCCTGCTCTTGCCGGTGCAGGCCCGGGCAGACATTGGGCCAAAGCCATCGGTACAGATTGGCTTTACCAAAACCTGGGGCTTGGAGGACGAGCGGTACTATGGTACCCTCCTGAGCAAGGACGGGCAGATCATGGGCCCCTACCACACCCAGGAAGAAGGAACCCCTTGGGTATGGTGGGGCTATGAGGACCAGGAGGAGATGAACCAGGCCATCCCCCCGGAGGTCACGGAGGCTTTTCTATCGTATCAGGACCCGGAGGGCTTCCAACTGCTAAACTGGTGCTGCGACTGCACCGAGACGGGGGCGCTGATCTGGAACTACTGGCCCCCAGAGACCTACAAGCTCCTGTTGTATTTCCCCCAAGAGGATATCTTTTGCGTCAGCCCCGCCTATGACCACTACGCTTATGACAGCTATTACACCGCCAACCTAGCCAGGTATGACAGCGGCACCGTCACCCTGGAACGGAACTATCCCTACGGCGATGAGCTGGCTTCCCTGGTGGTGCGCATCGTGCTCACCCTGGTGGTGGAGATGGCCTTGGCCCTGTTGTTCGGTTATCGGGAAAAGCGGCTGTTGGGCTTCATTGCCCTGGTGAATCTCATCACCCAGTTGGGCTTGAACGGCGCCCTCAATCTCATGCACTACACCATAGGCATGGACACCGGGTCGTTCCAAATGCTCTCGTTCTACGCCCTGGAACTGGCGGTGCTGGTGGTGGAGGCAGTGCTATACGGCAAGCTCCTCCCCCGCTTCAGTGAGAAGCCCCAGGGCCGGGCAAAGGCGGTGTGGTACGCCCTCCTGGCCAATGTTATTTCCTGCGTCCTAGGCATCCGCCTAGCGGCGTGGCTCCCTGGCCTGTTCTAAGTGCCGACATCTGGCCATGCCAAATAAAACGGGATTGGCCCTGGAATCATGGCCAGGGCTGTGGTACCCTATGGGTACTTCGGCATACAGAACAGGAGGATAAAACTATGAAGCGCGTTGTTTCCATCCAGGATATTTCCTGCCTGGGGAAGTGTTCCCTGACGGTAGCCCTGCCTATTATCTCCGCCATGGGTGTGGAGACCTGTGTGGTCCCCACGGCGGTGCTGTCCACCCACACCGGTGGTTTTAAGGATTTCACCTTCCACGACCTGACCCAGGAGATCACCCCCATTGCCGACCACTGGCAGAAGGAGGGCATCCACTTCGACGCCATCTATACCGGATATCTGGGCTCCTTTGAGCAGATCGAGCTGGTGGGCAAGTTCTTCGACCGCTTCGGCGGAGAGGGCACCCTGGTCTACGCAGACCCGGCTATGGCGGACAACGGCGTGCTGTACACCGGCTTCACCCCGGAATTTGCCTTGGAAATGGGCAAGCTCTGCGGCAAGGCGGACGTAATTGTCCCCAACCTCACCGAGGCCTCCTTCATGCTGGGGGTGCCCTACGTGGGGGACAACTACGACGAGGCCTATGTCAAGAAAATGCTCAAGGATTTGACCGGCCTGGGCTGCCCCACCGCCGTCCTCACCGGCATGAGCTTCGAGCCGGGGAAGATCGGGGCCATGGCCTATGACGCCAAAACCGATACCTATGCCAGCTACTTCAACGAAAAACTCCCCGTCCAGTTCCACGGTACCGGCGACGTGTTCGCCTCCGCCTGCGTGGGGGCCCTGATGAACGGCAAGGATTTGGAGGGGGCCTTGAAGGTGGCCGTGGACTATACCCTGGAATGTATCCGCGAGACCCAGAAGGACCCCGACGCCCGCTGGTACGGCGTGAACTTCGAGGCGGCAATCCCCATGCTGGTGCATAGCCTGGGGCGCTGAGAAAAATTAAAGTTTTCGTCCACCTTTTTCAGACGAAGCGCGGAGCCGTCGTGAGCAGCGGGCTAAGACTCGGAGCGCAGGCGAAGCCCAAGGAGGGCCGGAAAGCGGCCCGGATGGGTTCGCCGGAGTCGGAGTGTCTTAGAACCGCGTCGCGAACCGGCGCAGCGTGACATCAAAAAGGTGGCAGGGAGTCCAGAGGCAACGCCTCTGGGCAGGTTTGGGCGGCAGCCCAACTTAATGTTATGATACAGAGCCCCCGTAGTCAGACATAACCTAACTACGGGGGCTTATTGCAATCATTTCCTCAGCTGTACCCGCC
>CANTDZ010000209.1 GCA_947652665.1 uncultured Clostridia bacterium | reverse complement strand
ACACCAGCCCGCGCAGGATGTTGGGCATGGGGTCCAGGTGGTCATATTTTCCCAACGTCTTTTTGTATGTTTCGCTGTCTTTCTGCGCCAATTCCTGCACCTGCCGAAAGGTTTCCCTGTCCACCAAAGGCTCGTGGGTGTTTTTCACAATGATCCATTCCTCTTTCGATGTACGGCGCTGTTTCTGGCCCTGGCATAAGCCTGAAATCTTGCGTCCCTGCACCAGGTTCCCAATATACACTTCGCTTTCCAAGATGTTTTTTAGCGTAAAGATATTCCATCGGGCGTTTACATAGCGGTCGGTCTGTATCTCCCCGGTTTGGCGCTTGTACTGCGCGGGGGTTGGTACGCCGCTGTCGTTGAGGTGTTTCGCAATTTTATTGAAACTCATGCCCCCGGCCCGCAGCCTGAAAATGTCCCGCACAATGGGGGCAGTAGAAGGGTCGGGTTCAATCTTGTGCTTGTCAGAAGGACACTTCCGATACCCGTAAGGCGCCCATGCGCCGATAAACTCCCCATTTCTCTGCTTGGTTTGAAGGGCGCTGCTGACATTCCGGGAGATATCCCGGCTGTAAACCTCGTTCATGATGTTTTTCAGCGGCACAATGTAGCCATCCTGGGAGCGCTCGGCGGTAAGGGTGTCAAAGCTGTCGTTCACGGCCACAAAACGTACATCCAGGAAGGGGAAGATTTGCTCCAGATATTGGCCTGTTTCCTTGTAATTGCGCCCGAACCGGGACAAGTCCTTCACCACAATGCAGTCGATTTTCCCGGCCCGCACATCGTCCATCAGCCGCTCAAACTCTGGACGCTGGAAGTTCGTGCCCGTGCGCCCGTTGTCGCAGTACAGGCCGCAAAATTCCATATCAGGCTGGGTTTCGATATACTCCAGCACCAGTTCTTTTTGTGCTTCGATGGTATCTGCCCCGGGCTTACCGCTGTCCTCCACGGAGAGACGCACATAGCCACCAGTCTTGTAAACTCTCTGCTGGGGGACGGTTTCCATTGCCATGGGAACCAGTGGGTTGACTTTACGCTTTGTCCTCGCCATGTCAGCCCACCTGCCTTTCGGCTTGGGCCATGCGGAGTAATTCGGCCTGCACTTCAAACTCGTTTTGCCAGCGGCAGACGATTTCTACCCGCTTATCGCGGAAAACCATCACCCGCTCTATGAGGGACACCACCAGCCGCCTGTCCAGGGCGGTTATATTCTGGTTCTGCCGGAAATGCTCTATCCAGCTATTGTCTACCGAGGCAAGCTCCCGGCCCATTTCCTCCCGCAGGGTTTCGGCCTGCTGCTCGGCTTCTTCGCGGCGCTGGGTGTAGGTCTTTTTCAATTCGCGGTACTCGTTTCGGTCGAGGATGCCGTCTGTCAGATTTTCATACAAAGAGCGCAGCAGCGTGTGCAGGCGGTCGATTTCCGCTTGCTTTTTATCCAGACGCGCCTGCATCTTTTGGATGATGGCCTGTTGCAGCCGTGCAGAATCAACCAGTTTTGATAAATTATCAAGGTCGATAACCTCTTGAATGTGTGCCTGCAAAGCCTCCAAAACCAGGCTTTCCAAGGCTTCTGTCCGCAGACTGTGGGGGTAGCAGGCTTTGTGCTCCTTGTGGTTGGCGCAGACATAATAGACGTACTTTTTCTTGCCGTAGGGCACGGTTTTCCGAATCATGGCCCCGCCGCACTCGCCGCAATAAATCAGGCCGGAAAACAGTTCTACGGGCTGGCCCGCCTGGGATGTGCGGGTGTCCATAGCCAAGACGCGCTGGGCTGTGGCAAAGTCAAACTTATCAATGATGGGTTCATGGTTGTTCTCGATTACCGCCCATTCCTCCCGGGGTTTCTGCACCAAGCGTTTGACTTTGTAGCTGGGCGTGGTGACGCGGCCTTGCTCCAAAACGCCGATGTAGACTGGGTTTTTGAGGATACGCAGCACCATGCCTGCGCCCCACACGGGATTTTCTTTCACCCGGAAGGAGGTGCTATACCGCATTCCCAGGGATTTTTTGTACTCCATGGGCGTGGGGATGCCGCTGGCTGTCAGGCGGGCAGCTATGTCTAGGGCGCTGATGCCGTCCAGCTTCCAGTTGAATATGTCCCGTACCACGTCGGCGGCGTACTCGTCCGGCACCAGCTTATGGCGGTCAGACGGGTCTTTCTGGTAGCCGAAAACAGCAAAGGAGCCAATGAAATCCCCGCGCTGGCGTTTGATTTCAAGCTGGCTCCGAATTTTGATAGAGATGTCCCGGCAGTAAGCCTCGTTTATCAGGTTTTTGAAGGGGACGATAATTTCATCGGATTCCGCTTGGCTGTGCAGGCTGTCGTAGTGGTCGTTGATGGCGATGAACCGCACCCCCAAAAAGGGGAAAATGCGCTCGATGTACTCGCCCGCTTCCAGGTGGTTGCGCCCAAACCTGGAAAGGTCTTTGACCACGATGCAGTTGATTTTCCCAGCCTTGACCTCGCCCATCATCTCCTGGAAGGCGGGCCGCTGAAAATTGGAACCCGTAAAACCGTCGTCGATTTTCATGCCGCGCTCTTGCAAATCTCCGTGGCGCGACAAATAGTCACGAATCAAATCTTTTTGGCCCGTGACGCTGTTGCTTTCCTCCTTGTCGCCGTCCTCGCGGGACAGGCGCA
>CANTDZ010000208.1 GCA_947652665.1 uncultured Clostridia bacterium | reverse complement strand
CTGTGCCCTTTGGGGCCTTTGGCTTTGTGCATTGGCATGGCCTGCCCTTTGAGCAAATTCTTTTAGTGCTCATCCGGTCAAGAATCGTGCTGGGCAGGCCCGTGTTTTTCAGACCGGAGAACCCTTTGCGCTCCATTATAACAAATACCAATAGGAAAGGAAAGTGCCATGATACCAACCGAAAAGAAGATAAAAACCCGGCACCGGGAGAAAAATTACTTTAAGGTGCCCCGCTCCACTCAGGATTTAATCCCCGTGGACGCTGTGTACCTGGACGGTATGTTCCTCTCTAATGGCGGCATTTACTCCAAAAGCTACCGTTTCTCCGACATCAACTTCGATATTGCCGACGGCCCGGAGAAGGAGGGCATTATCCGGGAAATGCGGGCGCTTATCAAGGCTTGTACCCAAAGCGAGGTATCGCAGATTACCATTATCAACCGCCACATCAACCGGGAGCTGCTGGACAGGCTGCGCTACCCGGACGCTGGCGACGGCCAGGACGCCTTGCGCCGGGAGTTAAACGATATCCTGGAAAGCCAGGCGGGGCGCGGCACCGGCATCATGCAGGAGCGGTATTTTACTATGTCCGTGTGCAAATCTACCGCAAAGGAAGCCCAGATACACTTCGACCGGGCAGGCACAGAAATGAAGCTGAAATTTGCGGGGGTAGGCTCCCGGTTTGTGCCCGTTGGCCTTTCAGAGCGGCTACGGGTGTTACATGACTTTTACCGTCCCGGCGATGAAGATTACTGGCACTTTGATTTGGAGGACAAGCGACGCAAGGGGCATAGCTTCAAGGACAGCATTGCGCCCATGAGTTTCCTCCCCGCGCCAGATTACTTCAAAATCGGCATGAAATATGTGAGGGTACTGGCTATGACCGAGTACGCCACCTGGGTTTTCCCGGAGACGCTCATGGCCTTGGCCGACCTGGACATGGAGATGATTTTGTCCGTCAGTTTCGTGCCCGTGCCCATGGACGAGGCTGTGAAATTCCATATGCGCAAGCTGGATTCCGTGGAGGCAAACTCTATGCAGTTCCAGCACCGGCAGCTCCAACGGATGCACGTTGCCATGCCCGAACCCCTCCACTTCCAGAAGGAACGCCAGGGCCTTACCGACAACCTCAACGACATCACCAGCCGCGACCAGGGCATGGTGCTGGCGACTATCACTTTAGCGCACACGGCAGACACATTGGAGCAGCTTGATTCCGACACAAAGCTGATCCGCAGCATGACACGGGGCAAAAACTGCGATTTTAACACCTGCACCGACCAGCAGTTGGACGCGCTGAACACGGTGCTGCCCTATGGCCTTGACCGCATCAGCATGGACAGGAGCCTTACTTCTGAAAGCCTTGCGGCCTATGTGCCCTTTAAGGCCGAGGAAATCTGCGACCCCACCGGGGTGCTGTACGGGCAGAACGCGGCCACCCGCAACCTGGTTGTAGTGGATAGGCTGGCGAAATCCTCCGGCAACGGCTTTGTGCTGGGCATGACGGGCGGCGGCAAATCCTTCTTTTGTAAGGAAGAACTAGTGTCCCTGCGGCTGAAATATCCGCCCAGCAAGGCTGATTTCCTGATTTTAGACCCTGAAATGGAGTGGGCAAGGGTTGCTACCGAACTTGGCGGCGAAGTGTACCACGTTGGGCAGGACAGTATAAACCCCTTTGATTTGGAGTTAGATTTGACGGAGCGCAGCCCCCTGGCCTACAAGACCGAGTTTATCACTACCTTTTGTGAGAAGGTAAGCGAGGGGGACGGGCTGGATGCCCAGACAAAATCCCTTATTGACCGGGCAGTACGCATGGTATACAAGGATTTCCTCAAGTCCAAGGGCAAAAAAGCAGCACCCTTGCTGGGGGATTTCCGCTCGGTGCTGCTTAATATGGAGAACCAGCGGGCGCAGGAGCTGGCCTTGTCCCTGGAACGTTTTGTGGACGGGGCGCTTAACACCTTCGCAAAGCCCACCAACATAGACAGCGGCAGCAGCCTCATTTGCTACAGCTTAAGCGGCCTGCGGGACCAGATGAAGCCCATTGGCACCCTTATCACCCTGGACCACTTGCTGGGACGTGTCATGCGCAACTATAAACAGGGCAAGATTACCTTTGTCTATGCGGATGAGTTTGCCCTTCTTTTCCAGGACGAGGATACGGGCAAATTCTTTGCCAACCTCTGGCGCAGGATACGCAAGTATAACGGCTACTGCACTGGGGCTACCCAGAACTGCGAGGAAGTGTTGGAAAGCGAATCCGGGCGGGCTATGCTCTCCAATACGGACTTTGTGGTGATGCTCAACCAATCCCCCACCAACGCCCACCGGCTGGCCCAGCTCTATAAAATCACGGAGAACCAGGAAAAATTCTTCAAGGACGTGCCCCCAGGCCATGGGCTTATGAAGGTAGGCGGGACGCTTGTCCCCTTTGTCAGCACTGTGCCCAGGGATACAAAGCTGTACCGGCTGCTGTCCACCAACCCCAGGGAGGGGAAGTGGGACTAAAGGCACCTTAGAAAAGAAAATTACGTTTGCAGTCAAATTTTGATTGCAATTTGGTTTGTAGTGTGTTATAATGTAGGCAGAACTTAGGAGGAGATGCAGATACAGCAGAGGCTTGCCAGGTTCCCGGTTCTGGATTTTGTGTGG
>CANTDZ010000207.1 GCA_947652665.1 uncultured Clostridia bacterium | reverse complement strand
CGCAAAGAGATTGTAATTGTTTTGTTCTAATTCAAACGAGCAACCTGTCGTTTCAGCATTGACGGAACGAGTTGGCAATGGTATAATACACCCATAAAGTATCAGTGCCGCTCACAAGAGCGAGCAAAGTAAGCCGTGTACCGAAGTGCCATTTGCATTTATGCAGATGGCACTTTTTTTGTTTTCTTGCTCAAATCTGGGCATAGGCAGCGTCCTTTCGGGGGCGCTGTTTTTGCATATATGCCAAAATCCAAACCGACCACCAGCGCCTCCGCGCCAGGAGCCGCTGGCAGCGTGCGGTGGTCAGAAACCTCCGCGTCGCGCCGCTGTCCGAAACCTCTCCGTTGTTCTCCGACCATACCAAGTTCGACCTCCGTCAGCGATGACGCGATCTCGGACACAGCAGGGAACCTGGGCCTGGGCACCATCCGCAAAAAGACCATCACCCGCAACGGGAAGAAATACACCTACTGGGAAGCCCGCTATACCGAGGGCTTCCACCCCGGCACCGGGAAGCAGCTCCAACGCTCCATCACAGGCAAGACCCAAAAGGAGGTAGCCCAAAAGTTAAAAGCGGCCACCGCCGCCTTGGATGCCGGGACGTATCTCGCCCCATGTAAAATGACCGTGGGCCAATGGATGGACATTTGGGCCGTTGACTACCTGGGCGGCGTGAAGCCCTATACCGTGGTGGACTACACCGCCAACATCAGGAACCACATCAAGCCCGCCCTGGGGGCTGTCAAGCTGGAAGCGCTGAACGCACATACTATCCAGGGCTTTTACAATGCCCTGGTAAAGCCCCAGGAGGATGGGGGCAAGGGCCTGTCCGCCAAAACCTTGAAGAACGTCCATTGCGTGCTCCACAAGGCGCTCCAACAAGCCGTATCCCTGGGATATATCCGTTTCAACCCCGCTGATGCCTGTATCCTCCCCCGTGTGGTGAAAAAGGAAATCACGCCGCTGGACGAGGGACAGACCAAGGCTTTCCTGACCGCCATCAAGGGCCACCCCCTGGAAACCCTGTTCACCGTCACCCTGTTTACGGGGCTGCGGAAGGGGGAAGCGCTGGGGTTATGCTGGGACTGCATCGACTTCAAGCGGGGCACCATCCTGATTGACAAGCAGCTCCAGCGGGAAAAGCGGAAGGGCGGCGGCTACGTCTTCGCCCCGTTGAAAAACGACAAGGCCAGGAAGGTATCCCCGGCCCCGTGGGTGATGCAGCTCTTGAAGCGCCACAGGGCGGTACAGGCCGAGCAGCGCTTGAAAGTGGGGCCGATGTGGGAGGACAGTGGGCTGGTGTTCACGGACGAGCTGGGCAAGCACCTGGATATCCACACCATCCAGCGGGCATTCAAGCCCATCGTCACCAGTATTGGACGGCCTGGCGCACGGTTCCATGACCTCCGGCACAGCTACGCCGTGGCGGCTATTCGCTCCGGGGACGATATCAAGACCGTGCAGGGCAATCTCGGCCACGCCACCGCCGCCTTTACGTTAGACGTATACGGCCACATCACCGACCAGATGAAGCAGGAGAGCGCCCGCCGGATGGAGAGCTACATCAAAGATGTTTTGAACCTGTAAAGGGAAAAAACAAGGGAAAAAAGACAGCAAAAATCCCCTGGGCCGTTGCGGCCCAAGGGATTGGAGTGGAGCTGCTATCCAGATTTGAACTCCCGTCCAAACGTGCAAGTGGTACAATCGTGTGTAATCTCCGACGATTTTCAAGGAATCCGAAACTTTTTCCTGCAATATGTGCAACCCGTGTAATCCCACGGCATCGTGTTAGGGGTATTTTTAGGGGTATGCTGGGGTATGCACCCCTCAAATAAATTGGCTTAAAAAGTTCTCAAAATACACCCCCCGATTTTGCCCCGGTTTTGACGTGTCCGCGCCCGGTTCCCGCCTCATGCGGCGGCGCGGAGGGCGCTTTTTTATTGTCTATATATTGTTAAAAAAATATCAAAGTTCATTGACTTCTCATGCCGCAAGTGGTATAATAATGTTATGTAAACCACTATGCCGTCGTAACAGCGGCAGGGAAGGAGAGGCAATGATGTATCAAATTTTTGAAGTCACGACCAACATTGACGGCGAGAAGCGGCGGGAACACGTGCTGCTGACGTGGCGAGACGGCGGCGACCCGTACCAGGTTTTGCACAAGCTGGGCTTAGAGTACGCATTAAGCCCGGACAACATCAAAAAATACCGCTACACCGGCTTGCCCTACAACGAGATTTTTAGCCATTTGACGCCCGAAATGCTTGCCCCCCACGATATGCAAATCGTATGGTTGGACCGGGAGGCCCTGCCCGTGGACGGCAAGCAAATCGTCAATCGCTATGAGCTGGAAAGCCACGTGGAAACCATGGAGCGAGACAGCAAGCGCGAGAAGAAAATGCGCGAGATTGCCGAACGCTACGCTAACCGGCTGGAGCGGTTGAAGGCCGAGGGGCATCCGCTCTTGTCCGAGTGGGACGCTGGCCGGGTGTCGGCGCGGGCCATCTCCTGGGCCTACCAGTTCGTCCGGGCGGGGGGCCTGGACACCAGCGGATTTTTCAATGCGAGGCTGGCTGATGCGATGCGCAAGGCTGGCCTATCCCCCGAGGCCGTGGGCGGGGATAGACAAGAAAATATCCCCCAGTCTGCGTGACAACAAGGGCGGCTATGG
>CANTDZ010000206.1 GCA_947652665.1 uncultured Clostridia bacterium | reverse complement strand
GACTATCAGCCGAAATTTCCGGCTCTCCATCGATATTTACTAAATCTCCCGTTTCCTCATCATCCAAAGCTAAAGCACGTTTCGCCTCCAGCATCGCCAAACCATAAGCGACAAAGCGACGATGATCAAAAGCTGCATCCAGCGTCTCCACGGTCTCTAGCGTCAAATCCCAATCATCCGGAATAATATAATCAGCTTCTTTGGCAGCATACTTTG
This sequence comes from uncultured Clostridia bacterium, assembly GCA_947652665.1. GTDB lineage: Bacteria > Bacillota > Clostridia > Oscillospirales > Acutalibacteraceae > Acutalibacter. Next base: position 2,491 of record CANTDZ010000206.1, on the reverse strand, counting down.
CAGCCTCTGCCACATCTGCAGCCCGATTACCTTTCACCCGGCGCACATCTACAATAGGGGTATAATCTACTCGCAGTACATCCTTCCACAGCTGCGTCCACCTGGCTTGGGATAAATAAGTCCTACCTGTAAAATATGAAGGATTAACAGCTATTAAGCAATGTAAATGCGGATGATATGTATCATAATCTTGACTAAGAGGGTTTTTGTTATGCGTAACCTCCAAGCCACGATACCACCCCTTCACCGCCTGGCTAAATTCTTCGCGCTTCCGCAACCGCCCCCAGGCGGACAAGATGGAGTCTAAAGCATTCGACAAATCCGATGAAGCGCAATTCTTCATCGTCAACGTCAGGAAAATATAGGCGTATTCTCCATGCTTGTCCATATAATCCAAAATAGCCATCGTATTCGCATAAACCTTTAGGCTCCGCCGCCACGCGCAAAGAGGACACAGTCTCACTCTGCAACTCTCCATACCCACCAGCCTTTTTTCTCCGTCTGGTTGTACTGCAAACGATAAGTAAGAGCCACACCCCCTAAGCCGCGCAGCTTTATCCGGATTCACGCTGTCATAAGCAATCGCCAACAGCTCATTGGCAATCTTCTTCTCACGCCATGGACGCACCCGGCCCGTAGCCGACCTGTCATCCAAAAAAACACTAAGTTCCCCAGCAGCACCCGCATTTTGTGGTGCTTGCATATTCTTTTCCCATGTGGTATAATGTGACATGTAGGGAAACCCTCCTTACAGAGTCCATCCCCCTAGGTAGGACTCTCCCGCTTTTGTAGTTAAATTGGCTTCGACACCCATATTTTACCACAAAAGCATTACGCAGTCAATCAAGCACTGCTCCGCAGCCGCCATCCGTAAACGGAATGGCGGTTTTTCTTTCCCCAAAATTTACCCGTCCAAGGGCAAAACCAGAAAAAACACTAGACAGGAATTTTGCCTACCGGAGGTGCCACGAGGCCTTGCTACGCGCGGCCTCGTGGCACCTCCTAGCCCGGATAATCCGCCGACAGATACTGCCATATTATCAAGATAAGGAGAGCCGCCCTCGCGGCGGCCCCCTTCGGGGGGCTTTCCCCGCCCGCTGGGCGGGGCGGTCAGCCTGGGTCGGGCTGCTCGGTTTCCCGGCATCCCGGCCCATCCTGCCCCCGCCGCCAAGGCTAGATGGGATAGAACCTATTTTTAGGGGCCTGGGGGCGTTACGCCGCCCCCAGGCCTAAGCGGCTGCGTCTAGGAACTCTCAGCGCCTCCCCCCACAGGCGGCGTCCGCCGCCGCGCCGCCTGCCACTATGCAGAGGGATAGGCCAGCTCTCTTAGGCGGCGGTGGTTCCCACCCTGCGGCGGGTTCGTAATGCGGCTACGCCGCCCCGCCGCCCAGCCCTCTAGCTGGCCTATCCCAATATCACACACGAGCAACACAGTCAAGGCTTCCCTTCGGCGCTACGCGGCCTTGACTGTGCCGCCCGCGTGTGATGAAAAGCCAATAACGGCAGGCGTCCCGGCTTATGCCCGGAAAACCTCACCAGCCCCTCAAAATAGGCCCTATTTGACACGACCGAGCTTTCTGGCAGTCAGATAATCAGCCATAGCATAAATGGCCGTCACAGACTCATTATCGTGCTGTAAAAGCCTTTGCACCCGTTTTAAATCCCCCGTCCGCCGATATTGTTCGACGGCGTAGACCTTACGAGCCGTATGGGGTGACACATGCAACAACTTTGGCAATCGATAAAGCATAGCCGCCCTAGCCAAATCCTTATAGACCGCCTGCCGCGTCCTATGCCGTTCCGGGTCTAACCGCCCCTCCCACACATAAATTTTCCCGGCCTGCTGAAGCATCCGTTCCCGCAACTCCACAGGCAACCGAACCCGCCGCGTCTTCCCCGTCTTCGATTCCCGAACCGTCAAACGACCGTCCTTCGATTCCCTCACCTTTTGAACCTGCATTGCCAAGACATCCCCTATCCGTAACCCCGTAGCCATCGACACCTCCAAGGCAAGCCGGTTCTGCGGCATCAGTGCCGCGAGTAGATGCTGCATCTCTTCCTCTGCAACATAGTCCGCCCGCATAAAAATCCCCCCATGCTACAATCCGCAAAATGACAACTACCACTTTCCAGCCTACCCCACAATGCCGATTTTGTCAAGAACATACGTTTTTTCCGGAAGCTCAAAAGCTCCCGTTTCCCCTTAACTCAGCGCAAAGGTCGCCCCTCTCCCGTCCCCCCTCCGGGGGGAAGCGCGACACCTGCACAGTTCCTCTTGACAGAGTTTATCAAAACATGGTAGAATGAAAGATGCGACGTACTGCAAAGTACAAAAATCCCCCCTGGCCTCGGTTTATCCGCCCAGGGGGGATTTTTACATCATATCACCTATGCAATATTGTCTGTACCCCGTATACCAATAATACGTTACGACACGACTATCAGCCGAAATTTCCGGCTCTCCATCGATATTTACTAAATCTCCCGTTTC
>CANTDZ010000205.1 GCA_947652665.1 uncultured Clostridia bacterium | reverse complement strand
GTTTTCCCCCACCTCACGCCGGGCGTGCAGCTTTCACCGCACCCGGCCTACCATCAAGTTGACTTACTTTCTACTGATTTCAATACCGCCGTACCCTCACGGAATACAGCGCACTTACAAATTTCACATTTTTAATTTCTTGCGGTAATTTTCGATTTTGCGTACCGTCTTGGCGTTCATGCCAGACGGAATGGGACTGTTGTGTACCATGCGGTGGCACGATTCACATAGCCATGCCAAATTAGGAACTTTGTTGATTCGTTCGATGGGGAGTTTATTGTTTACATGATGACAACGCTTAGGAACATCTTCCGAAAAGGTCCTGCCGCAACACTTGCATTTGCCCTTATCCCGATTGTAGGCGTACTCACGGTTCATAAAATACTCAAAATTGTACTTCCCTTTTGCATAAACAGACAGTGCAATATCTTCCGGGGTATTGATGGATGGGCGGTCACACGGCAAAGGCTTGTGCTTGGAACGATAGTTTACATACCGTTTCCGCCCGTCTGCTGTGTAAGGGGTCATTTTCTGGTCAAATGGCCGGCTTTCGTAATTGCTGTGTGTTATGAATGCCATTGTGATTCCAAACCATTTGCCCTCGATTTCAACTGCAAAGGTTGTGCTGTCATACCCCTCATGCCGGTGCGGGAGATTGCAGAGTGTTTTTAGCGGGACCTGCATCTGGTTGTATTGCTTGGGAAACATCTTTTTCCAGACTGCCAACGCCGTATTATTTACCCTGCGGTCGATTGCGTGAAAGGCGCTGGAACAAATGGAAGGCTGGATATACTGCGCGATTCCCATGATAACCGAGTTCACATATTGGATTTGCGCCGCTTGGGTGTTGCTTTTCTCGCATATCCCGATTTTTCGCACTTCTTTTGCAAGTTTACGGATTTTCCCTCCGAGACGTTCCATATCTGGGAATGGTTTGCCTACCAGATACGGCGTCCATGTTTTCGGGTCCGGGGTTTTGCGTTTGCGCTCTGCTTTGACAACAAATCCAAGAAAGTGTATTCCTTCCTCGCGCAAATCAGTGACATGGGTTTTCTCCTGGGACAGTTCCAGCTTCATCTTGTATCGGAAGTATTTTGTCAATTCACGTTTTAAGCGAAGGGCCTCGCGCTGTGTAGAAGTCAGAATCACCCAATCATCCGCAAAGCGGAAATTATACTTTGGCGTGACTCCGGCCCACTTCAGGCGCCGGGTATCATTACATTTGTGTTTGCATTGGCGGTGCGGTTCCATATAGGTACGTCCCACATACCAGTCAAAATCATTCAAATACACGTTGGACAGCAGGGGGGATAGAATGCCGCCCTGGGGCGTTCCTGCTTTCGTCGTGTAAAACAGGTCGCTCTCAATATATCCGGCTTTCAGCATCTGGCTGATGAGCTTCAAAACTCTTTTGTCATGAATGCCTATGCGCCACAGCTTCTGAAGCAGTACCCGGTGGTTGATGTTGTCGAAACACCCTTTGATGTCACCTTCTACCGCCCAGACAGCTTGGTCTGATGATTTGCAGCCTGCATTGATAACATTGATAATATCCCGGATTGCGTGTTTTTGCGCCCGATAAGGCCGGAACCCGTAGCTATGGGGATAAAATCTGGCCTCACATATCGGTTCTAATATAATTCGCACACATTCCTGGACAATTCGGTCTAACATTGTGGGGATTCCCAGCGGTCTCCGCTTGCCGTTGCTTTTGGGGATATAGACCCTTCGTGCTGGTTTTGGCTTATAGTTTGCTGTGGTCGATTGAATCAACGTAATCAGTTCATCTCTTGGCATTTGCAGGTATCTGTCCATTGACATTCCATCTACTCCGGCGGTTTTACTGCCTTTGTTTGACTTGATGTTATGAACAGCGGTAACAATGGTCGCTTCATTGACCATTGCTTCCAACAGTCCTGTGAAAGAAATTCCCTGGCCTGATTTTTCGTACAGCAGGTCTTGAAATTCCTTTAATTCTGTTTCTGTTGAAAACCTGACGTTCAAATGCACAAGGCTCTCACCTCGCAGTTCGTCACCCATCTTTCAGGGAGTTGTTTGGTTCTCGTTTTGTGAAATTTGTAAATCAACTTGACTCGTACCCTTCGCCGTGGGGCATTTCAGCCCCGTGTGATTGGCTTTCCCAATCTCAGACTACTATGGTACGGCTGACTTCCTATAAGTTCATCGCACTGCAATGCTCCCATTATAGGCTCTCAAACGTTCCCAAATCTCTATCCTTGTGGTCATTTCTGACCGTTGAAGCCCTTAGGCCGCTACCTTACACCGGGAAAATCCAACCATGCTTTGAATCACAGTTTTTGCCTGATTCCAGATGGACATTTCATTCCACCGGGTATATGCGGAAAAACCAGCCGCACACACCTTTTCCAATTCTCACTCTTTCGAGTGCCTCGCTCTTACGATGCTGCATAGCTTACACTTACGGATAGCCATAGGCTTACGGAGGCCCGCTCCATTATTATCCATGCCTCTCTTGCGAGAAGTTTAGGTTTTCAGGCTACGACTTCACCACGCTCTTGCACCCCGCCCATTTGCAGATGGACAGCGCACAGTGGAGTATCAGCCCGCGTACTGCCTGCGGTTTGACAGACCGCTCCGGCATTGATTCTGTACGGCAGGGGATTTTCACCCCTGATTTTGAGATTTGAGTTCTCTATGGTCTTTTCTTGATTTACAAGTGCAACCACATGGCGCTTTTCGCCGTTGTTGTCAGCAAC
>CANTDZ010000204.1 GCA_947652665.1 uncultured Clostridia bacterium | reverse complement strand
TATGTGCGCTTTGTTCCTTGACAATCTGCGTAGAAATACGCAATAAAACAAGGCAGATTTCTAAGAAATCTGAACTCTATGCTTGATTCGGCAGGGGCAGAACCTGCCTGACCCGGTGTGACGGGTGACCAAAACTCTGATACTCCGACGTGCGCCCATAGTGCCTTATGGGATGTACGAAGCTCGGTAAAGAGCGGAGGCGTGGTCTGAGACGGCCACGCTCCGCGGGAGGCTATAAATCGGTCATGTCCAGAATGTTTTGTTGCAACCGACAAATGTCCCGAATGTACGGCTCGTAAACGACAGGATGATAAAACAGCCATCCGCCCCGTTAGGGGAACTGTCGCCGTTGAAATTTGTAATCGTGGAAAACGGCAGAAAACCGTAAAGGTCGAATGTCTTTGGCAGAATATCACACAGGCCAAAGATGGCAGTCGGGCTATAGGGACGGGCTAAAACCGATATGAAAAGCTAAAGCATAGGGAACAAAGGAACCATGGACGGCACTTCAATTTGTTGAAGTAAGTGGAGTGGCACCTTCGCCGCGCGGGTAGGAAATGACCCGCTAATCCATGGGGCAGCAGCCCGTAGTAGCGATGAAACCTCTGTAATGGGGGTGGAGCGAAGGGGCATAGTCAGTGCAGATTGTATGTGAACAGAAAGTCGAGGAAGCCGTAGGCATACCTGACTAACACCAGAAACACCAATTCCAGAGAGGAGGCGGTGCGTATGGCACAACAATTCGACTACCCAAAAACCGAAACAGAACTGCGCAAAATCCAAGATGGACTGTATCAGCACAGCAAGGAGGTCTACGACGCAGGCGGAAGGCCAGCGTTCAAAGGGCTTCTGGAAATCATGTCAGCAGAAGCAACTATTATCACAGCAGTTCACAACATCAAAAGCAATCGCGGCAGTGAAACTCCCGGCGTGGATAGTAAGACTATGCGCAAGGATTATCTGCAAAAACCATTTTCATGGGTAATAAAGGATATTCAGAGCGCATTCAAGCATTTTGAACCACAAAAGATACGCCGGAAGTACATCGACAAACCGGGAAAAACCGAAAAGCGCCCACTAGGGATTCCCACGATACGGGACAGAATTATGCAGGAGTGTATGAGGATTGTGCTGGAACCTATCTTTGAAGCACAGTTCTTTGCCCATTCCTACGGGTTCCGCCCCATGCGGGACACAGCGATGGCGCTTGAGCGGGCAGAACAAATTGTCCACCATACAGGCTACCACTGGATTGTCGAGGGCGATATCAGCAAATGCTTTGACCATATTGACCATGCTACTCTTCTCAAGCGCCTATATCATATGGGCGTGAGAGATAGGCGGGTACTGCAAATAATCAAAGCCATGCTGAAAGCTGGAATTATGGACGAATGCGAGGTCAACGAGGAAGGAACGCCGCAAGGCGGGCTCATCAGCCCACTATTAGCTAATGTATACTTGGATATCATGGATGAGTGGATATCTACACAATGGGAAGCTAAGAGAACTACTTATGCTTACTCACGCCAAGATAGCAAACTCTATGCACTACGAAAAACAGCCTTGATTCCAGGATATCTCGTCCGATATGCAGATGACTTCGTAATTGTTACAGACACCCGCGCCCATGCCGAAAGTTGGAAAAACCGACTGCAAGCTTTCCTTCAAAGCAAAATGAAGCTGACGTTATCCCAGGAGAAAACGCTGATAACGAATGTCTACAAAAAGTACATCAAATTTTTAGGCTATGAGTTCAAAATGGTTAGAGGGAAAGCCCGTTGGGGCTACATCCCAAGGATGATACCAGATAGAGAGCGATTAAAGCGGAAAGTTGATGAAATCGCGGCAGATATCAAGAAAATTCCTAAAAACTACAGCCGAGAACAGATGATTGGGGAAATAAACCGCATCAACAGTAAAATAAGAGGGCTAATCCAATATAACCAATGCTGCACATGGGTGAGCGTGGCTATGGATAAACATAGTAGACAACTATTACTTACAGCTAAACGCCGCCTAAGGCAGTATAATGGAAAATGGATTCCAGCAAATGAAGTGCAAAACCTTCCCCGTGTTCATCAGCAATATAGGCAAAGGATTCCTGCAATCAAATACCGTGATATTTATATTGGCTTTACTGCACTTAATTTCTGTAAATGGGAATGTGTCCAGGTGAAAAATCAGGCTGAAACACCATACACCGAATCCGGAAGGCAAATCAATTTCAAGCGAACAAAGAAAAAACGCATTAACGCTCGCTTAGATGAGATGTATACGGAACGGTCAGCAGAAATTATCAGTCATAGAGAATGGGGACAACTCAATAACTTTGAGTTCATAATGAACCGCGTTTATGCACTCAACCGGGATAAACTCAAGTGCCGAATATGTGGCGGTTGGCTTATTGACAGCACGCCATGGGCACACCGCATAAATCCCTATCTTCCTCTGGACAAAGTAAATCGTGTCAACAATCTGGTTTCGCTCCACAAAAAATGCTTCGACGCTGTGAATAACTCCAACCAGGATATTAGCCAATTTGATGTAAAAGCACAGAAGAAAATCTTAGGTTTACGGGAAAAACTGGTTCCTTCACATACACGCAACAAATAATTTGCATTGATGGAGCGCCGTGTGCGGTGAAAGTCGCATGCACGGTGCGAAGCGGGGGAAAATCCGCTCTGACTGCGGTTCTCCTATGAGGACAGTAAAAGCGGCGGATTACCTATCGCTATATCACCAC
>CANTDZ010000203.1 GCA_947652665.1 uncultured Clostridia bacterium | reverse complement strand
CCGCCAAGGCCACCAAGGATTTGATCGAGCGTTCCATTTCCGCTGTCAATGAAGGAAACGGGACTGTGGCCAAGGTCACTGAAGCCCTGGAACGTACCAATGCTTTGGCAGGCAATGTGACCACCCAGATGGACATTGTGGTGGAGGCCGTCGAGAACCAGACAGAAGCCATCAACCAAGTGACTGAGGGCATCGACCAAATTTCCTCTGTGGTGCAGACCAACAGCGCTACCTCAGAGGAAAGCGCCGCCGCCAGCCAGCAGCTTTCGGCGGAAGCGTCCAGCCTGAAACAACTGGTGGAGCAGTTTACCCTTGCAAAAGAGTAAGAACTTGTATTCATAATCGAAATTGCCAGATGAGCGAGTATTTTGGGGGCCAAGCAAGGCAAATTTTCGCAGATGTACTTGTGCACCTCAAAAATTTCAGGCAAAAACTCGCCAAAAGCCGCTTGCAAATGCTTATGTGTACACGCCCCAGTAGCTTTGATCACGAAGGATGTGCTGTAAGCTTTGTCAGGTTCTGGGCTGTACCAAGCCCCGCCGAGCATACCTACATAGCAGACCCGGACGTTAAGAGGCAAATTGGAAAACAGCGTAGATGCAGAAAGCCCCTGTAGCGTACTACACGTCAAACCGCCTAAAAGATATGGCGGAAGAAACCTATTCACCTGCCGATGCGTATCTATTTTATCCCTATCAGGTTTGAATGATATAAAAAAACAGCCTGCCTTTCCCGCTTTCCGGAAGGGCAGGCTGTTTTTTATTTATTTGAATTTTAATGCTCCAGGTGAGTGACAGTAGATTTTACGCGCAGACGGTTCAGCGCCCGGGCCAGGGTGGCCTGGGCCACCTGGTATTCCTGGCGGCTCTTTCGCTGGAGGATGGCCTCCATAGCCTCGTCTGCTTCCCGGCGCGCCCGGGCTGCGTCGATATCCTCCGGACGCTCGGCAGAGTCTACTAAAACCAAAACCTCGTTGTTCTCCACCTTTACCATGCCCGGGGACACAGCAGCCGGCTGCACCGGCTGCCCCGGAGCGCGATAGCGCATGGTGCCGGGCAGCACTGCCGCTATCATGCTGCTGTGGTGGGCCAGGATGCACTGCTCCCCATCCGAGGTGGGAATGGTCAGGCTTTCGCAGGGGCCTTCATAGAAGGTTTTATCCGCTGCCAGGATGTGTACCTGAAACGCCTCCATTACAGTTCACCCGCTTCCATTTTCCGGGCCTTTTCCACCACATCCCGCCAAGTGCCTACATTATAGAAGGCGGCTTCCGGGTATTCGTCCAGTTCCCCGTCCACTAGCTTGCCGAAGCTTTCCAGCGTATCCTTTAAGGGCACATACACGCCGGGGATACCGGTGAATTTTTCTGCCACATGGGTGGGCTGTGCAAAGAAACGCTGCAGCCGACGGGCCCGGGCCACAATTTTCTGGTCTTCCTCGCTGAGTTCATACATACCCAAAATGGCAATGATGTCCTGCAGCTCGTTATACTTCTCCAGAATCTCCTGGCACTTCCGGGCAATGCGGTAATGCTCTTTGCCCACTACATCTGCTTCCAAAATGCGGGAGGAGGAAGCCAGGGGATCCACAGCCGGGTAAATGCCCTGCTCGGAGATTTTACGGCTTAAAACCGTGGTGGCGTCCAGATGGGCGAAAGTGGTGGCGGTGGCGGGGTCGGTCAGGTCGTCGGCAGGCACATATACCGCCTGGACGGAGGTAACAGAGCCTTCCTTGGTGGAGGTGATGCGCTCCTGCAGCTCTCCCATTTCGTTTGCCAAGGTGGGCTGGTAGCCCACAGCGGAAGGCATGCGCCCCAGCAGGGTGGAAACCTCACTGCCTGCCTGGACGAAGCGGAAGATATTGTCAATGAAGAGCAGCACGTCCTTATGCTCCTTGTCACGGAAATGCTCCGCCATGGTAAGGCCGGAAAGGGCCACCCGCATACGCACGCCAGGAGATTCGTTCATCTGGCCGAACACCAGGGCGGTCTTGTCGGAAACGCCGCTTTCCCGCATTTCCCGCCAGAGATCGTTGCCCTCGCGGCTGCGCTCGCCCACGCCAGTGAAGATGGAATAGCCGCCATGCTCCATGGCAACATTGTGGATAAGCTCCTGAATGAGCACCGTCTTGCCTACGCCCGCTCCGCCGAACAGGCCAATTTTGCCACCCCGGGGATAAGGCTCCAACAGGTCGATAACCTTGATGCCTGTCTCCAGGATCTCCACAGCCGGGCTTTGCTCCTCAAAGGAGGGCGGGCTGCGGTAGATGCTCTGCACAGGCGTGCCTTCAGGCAGAGGGCCGCCTCCGTCTATGGGCTGGCCCAGGACGTTGAACATGCGTCCCAGGGTAGCCGTACCAACAGGCACCCGGATGGTGTGTCCCGGCACGTCTACCGCAAGGCCGCGCTGCAGGCCCTCGCTGGCGGAAAGCATGATGCACCGCACCCTGTCTTTCCCCATGTGCTGGGCCACTTCCATTACCCGCACTGTGCCGTCCTTTTCCACAGTGAGCTGCTCCCGCAGCCTGGGCAGAGGCCCCTGTATCTCTACATCGACGACGGGACCGGATACCTGCACGATAATTCCTTTTTCCAAATCCCTCACCTTCCCTTCTTTTGGCGCTGGGCCTTGGCCCCGGCGGATACCTCGGTAATTTCCTGGGTAATAGCCGACTGCCGCACCCGGTTATACTGGAGGGACAGCTCTCCCAAAAGCTTCTCCGCATTCTGGTTGGCGCTGTCCATGGCTGTCATGCGGGCGTCCTGCTCGCAGCA
>CANTDZ010000202.1 GCA_947652665.1 uncultured Clostridia bacterium | reverse complement strand
GCCAACATCGACCTTGCCATGGTGGAAATGAACCTGGTGGGCGTCATGGGCCGGGAAACGGTTTTGCGGGAACTTCTGGAAGCCGTGCGCGGCCAGTACGATTACATCCTGTTGGACTGCTGCCCGTCCTTGGGAACCCTCACCGCCAACGCCTTAACAGCGGCGGACGAAGTGATAATCCCCATGCTGGCCCACTATCTGTCCATTAAGGGCCTGGAGCAGCTTCTATCCACCATCGGGCTGGTGCGGCGCAAATTCAATCCCAGCCTGCAAATCTCCGGCATCCTTATCACTATGGCGAATATGCGCACCGCTTATTCCCGGGACATTGTAGCCCTGCTGCGGGATAGTTACGGGGACAAGCTGCGTATCTTCGACACCATCATCCCCGAATCCATCCGGGCTGCGGAGACCAGTGCGGAGGGCAAGAGTATTTATTCGCACGACCCGACAGGCAAGGTTTCCGCCGCCTACAGCGCGTTTACATTGGAGGTAGCGTCATGAGGGGCAGCGCGGGGAAAATCCAGCTTGCCAGTCTGGAAGATTTCTTTGGCGCGCCCCCGTCTGGTGGTGAAGCCTTCCAGGAAATCCCACTTGCCGTCCTGCACCCTTTTAAGGGCCATCCCTTCCACGTTACAGACGATGAAAAGATGCAGGAAATGGCCGAGAGCGTGGGCCAGCATGGCATTTTGGTGCCGGGCATCGTGCGGCCCAGGCCAGGAGGCGGCTATGAGCTGGTTTCCGGGCACAGGCGCAAACGGGCCTGCGAGCTGGCGGGGCTTGATACCATGCCTGTGTTTGTGCGGGAGTTGGACGACGATGAAGCCGTGCTTATTATGGTGGACAGCAATTTGCAGCGGGAGAGGATTTTGCCCAGCGAAAAGGCTTTTGCGTACAAGATGAAATTGGATGCTATGAAACACCGAGGAAAACGAACAGATTTGACATATTCTCCATTGGATAAGAAGTCCGTGGGAACGACATCGGCGCAAAGGTTGAGCGAAAAAACTGGTGATAGCCAGCCACAAATCTATCGCTATATCCGCTTGACCTACCTGCTCCCTGCCCTGCTCCAGATGGTGGATGAAAACAAGCTGGTGCTGCGCCCCGCTGTGGAGCTGTCCTACTTGACCCAGGAGGAACAAGCCTTACTGCTGGAAGTAATGGGAAGATTGGGCGTTGTGCCTACCCTGGAACAAGCACAGCGCCTAAAGACGTATAGCCAGGATGGGCAGCTAACCGCCGCTGTCATGGACGCTGTACTGGCAGACAGGAAGCCTGCGGCGGTGCAGGTTACGTTGAAAAAAGACAGGTTGAAGCAGTATTTCCCCCAGTCATACACCCAAAAGCAGATGGAGGACGTTATTTTCTCCCTTTTGGAAACGTGGAAATCCCAGCAAAAAGGAGGGGGCACAGGTGATAAACGTGATGGATAAAACCGCCAGCATAAAGGCTTCGCCCATTGGGCAGGACTTCCAGGACGCTCTGTGGGGGAAGCAGCCCGGCGGCGCGCTGGACGTGGCGCAATCTATTGTAACCTTGAAGGAATACCTTGTGAAAGAGCTTTCCCGTGGGGATAAAGCCAGCCCGGAATTGAAGTACCTCTACCCCACCTATTTTGACGCGGCCCGTGTTTTGATAGCGGAATGTGCATCCGAGTTTTTCCAGGCCGGGTGCGTCCGCATTACGGCACTCGACCCCTTACGCATGAGATATAGGGAACACGAAGCCAGACGGCTAGTCTTAACGCCCCAGGACATTGCCCAGCTTTTGCGGGTGCTGCGCCGGGTGCAAGGGCCTGCACATGGCTTGTATCTTAGGCACAAGGCGGATACAGCCTGCTGGATAAAACACATACAAGCTGTTTACCAGACAATCAGCCCTTTACAATAGAATATAGCCGGCACTATTTTGGCCCCAATTACTTTTTGTGATTGGGGCTTTTTTTATACCAAAAAACAGGAGTGATGAAGAATGTCAGAGCATAACAACGAAATTTGCAACTGCCCGGACTGCCCGTTTTTCAGCGTCCACTATCCCCATTACTGCGGCCTGCCAGGGAGGCGGCGCGTTACAAAGGGCAACGTGCGGGCGGCTGTCAAGGAGTGCCATTGCACCCGGCCCAGGCTGCTGGAGCTGTATGTCAAGCTAGGGGTGGGCGCATGAACGGGCATATTGGGCCTCTGGATTTTACCGCCATGGGCCGGGAATACCTGGCCCAAGCGGATACCATAGGCTGGAAGGTTGCCCAGCTAAGGCGGGAATACAGGGAAAGCCATGACAGGATGCTGAAAGAGCAAATAGAAAACTGGAAAGAAATAGAAGCCAGCCTGCGCCATCAAGGGCTGGATTTCCTGCGGCGCGGGGAAAGAAGAAAAAATCAGATGGAGGTGCTTTAGCTATGAGTATAAGGATAAACGCGGGTTATATCCTTACAGATTCTGTCCACGTTGGTGAGACGGAGTTTGTAATGGGGGTACACAGCAAGGCCCCCTCACAGTTTGTGACCTGGGCCTGCAAAAACGGCACGGACTATTTCTGGGGGCACTATTTTTCCGATCCGCTTTTGGCTATGAAGGACTTGCTCGCCAGGGCAAACCAGGAACTGGCTTTTTGCATGAAGAAGCAGGAAAATGCCCGGAGAGGGAGGGAAAAACCAGATGACCCCTGCTTGTAATGAAAACATATGCGGCTTCGAGGTACTCCCCTTCCCGGAGAAGCCGGGCTACCTGCCCATATCGGATGAGGAATTCCGGCGGGATACCCTTGCCGCCTGGTGCCGGGG
>CANTDZ010000201.1 GCA_947652665.1 uncultured Clostridia bacterium | reverse complement strand
TGTTTTCGAAAATTGCAAGCCTTTTTTTAAACTTTTTTGACGAATTCACATAACGAGAGGAAAATGGGGAAAACTACGACAAATGGCGGTCTAGAGCCATTTGTCGCGGTTAGTCGCCGCAAAACCAAACTACATATTGGGCGAAACGCCAGTATTTACCTTGACAAGCCCTCTCATCTTTGGCAAACTTGACCACTCCAAAAATGGCTTTCAAGGGCGATTTTTTCGCATAAGGCGGCGAAATCAGCCTGCAAGAGGCCTTCCAAGCTCCTTGATTGCGTTCCGGCTCAGTTCCAGCCCATGCTCCCGCCAATAGGAATAAAGCACGGGGGCGGCTCCCAGACAGGAGCCCGGGCACACGCGCTTTACCGCCTGCCGGTCCCGCAGTGCCGCCTGCACGCACAGGTAATAGCGCCCCCCGCCCAGGGTGAGCCCGGCGGCCAGCTGCGGCCGCATCCGGTAAAGGGCCTGCACGGCGGCGCAAAGGGAAGAGGCGTCCGCAAAGCAAAAAACAAGGGGCTGCGCAGGGGATTTCATTCGCATGGGCAGCACCTCTTCATCTGAGTATTCACTCCCATAATACGGCCAAAGGGCTGCAAAGGTGCCTGTTCGCCACCCTCCATATTTAGTATATATGTATGCACGTCCCACCATTTTTAGCGCAAAACAAATTTTTTTCTTACCCGATTCCCCGCAGTCTTTCCATCTCTCCCTGAGGGTCCTCCGCCTCGAACACAGCTGTCCCCGCCACAACGCAGTCGACCCCGGCCCGGGCGCACAGCCCGATGGTTTCGGGGTTCACCCCGCCGTCCACCTGCACCATGGCTTGCGGGAACCGCCTCTTAATCTCCTGAATCTTCCCCAGCGGCCCCGGCATCATCTTCTGCCCACCGAACCCCGGTTCCACAGTCATAACGGTAACCTGGGAAAGCTTTGCCCCCCATTCCCCGATGGCCTCGGCCCCGGTGGCCGGCTTCAGCGCGATGCCAGCCTTTGCGCCGCTGCGCAGGATTGCCTCGACTACTTCTCCCGGCTCATCCCCGCACTCCACATGGAACGTAATACTGTCCGCCCCGGCTTTCCGGAACGTCTCGATATAGGCCAGCGGATGCTGGAGCATCAAATGAACGTCGAAAAACAAAGGGGTCTTGTCCCGCAGCGCCTGGACAATGGCGGGCCCCATGCTGATATTCGGCACGAAGACGCCGTCCATTACATCTATATGCAGCATATCCGCGCCCTCTACACGGGCTACATCTTGGGCCAGGGCAGAGAAGTCCGCCGCTAAAAGGGAGGGGGCTATTTTCATAAAAATTCCTTTCTCCAATCAGAAAATGAGCTGGCACGCCAGCTGGGCTAAAATTGTAAATATCGGGATGGTTATAATAGAAAGCACCGTCGACACCGCCACGGTCTTAGAAGCCAGCGCCGAATCCTGGTTATACTGCACGGCAAACAGTACCGTATTGGCCGCCACCGGGGCCGACGCCTGGATTACGCTGCTCACCAGCAGGTCAGGCTCGGGCCGGATGAACAGCAGCAGCACCAAATACACCGCCGGGGCTGCCACTAAGCGCAGCGCCGCCATCTTGTAGACTGCCATGTCCGATATAAAGGAATGCAGGTCTACCCGGGCTATGTAGCTGCCGATGACGAGCATAGCCAGGGGGGTGTTCAGGTTAGACAGGAAGCTTACCGGCTCGCTGATAATGGCCGGCAGCTGGAGCTTTAAAAAGTAGATGGGCAGGCCGAACAGCAGGCCGATAATGCCGGGGTTGAGCAGCACGGTCTTCAAGTTCATCTTGGCCCCGCCGCTCATCATGCTGTAGCCGTAGGTCCAGCAGATCACATTGAAGGCCACCACAAAAAACGACCCGTAGATAACGCCCTTGCTCCCCACGATGCTCTCCACCAGCGGGATGCCCATAAACCCGGCGTTACTGAAAATCACCGCAAAGCGCAGCACCTTCTGCCGCTCCGGAGGCTCCTTGCGGAACGTGATTAGGCTGATCACCAGCGCCAGCCCAATGGAAAGGGCCGACACCACCAGCGAAAGCACCATCTCCGACAGCTTGAGGCTGTCCGTGCCGCCTAAAAACGAATTGACGATCAAACACGGGGTGACGATCTTAATCAGCAGCGTGGTGATTTCCGACGCGCCCCGTTCGGTGACCCACCCGCGCTTTGTTACCACATACCCCACCGCGATCAAAATTAAGATCACGGCCACTTTGCCTACGATTACCATCATAGCGTCCATCATATGCCCATCCGCTCCTTACTTTTTCTTTTCTGCTTCTTTTTTCTTCCGCTGGTACTCCCGCACGAACGCCACCGCCAAGACCACCAGCGCCGCGCCTGTGATGCATCGCAGTGCGATCCCCCAGCCGCCCTCGAACAGCTGGACCTCCGGCAGCAGCGCGTCCGCAATCCACCAGCCGCCCAGCAACAAAAAGAAGCCGCCGGCCAGATAGAAGATCTTGCTTTCCTTGGTCATGGAAAACAGCAAAATCAAGCCAACGGCGATCCACAAGAATCCATAAAAATACTGCATACCCTGCACCTCTTTCCCATGTCTTCCCTATTATATCCGTTTCCCGCGCAAATTACAAGGGAACCCATAAAATAAAAATCCCCCGGCGAAGCCGGGGGTATTTCATATGCGGGCAAAGCCCTATGATGCTAGCCACGCGTCACGTCACGTTGGTACGGTCTGACACTTGCGTATTGTCCTTATCTGCCGCCCGTAAACGGGCCTTTTAGAAGTTTCCCATAGTCAGCTGTTCGCCAGCCTTGTCTTCCTCCAATTGATGCTGGATGTACTACGTGGATACAGCGGGTAAGAATGCAAAGAAAATCCA
>CANTDZ010000200.1 GCA_947652665.1 uncultured Clostridia bacterium | reverse complement strand
TGCAGGTGCGCGGCGTGGATTTAAACGCCTCGGGCCTGTCCAAGCTGGAAGGACAGCTGCGCTTCGTCACCGATGTGGAGCTGCTGGCTTTGTCTGACATCTTGAACGTCTCCGTCGATTGGCTGCTTACTGGTAAGGAAAAATAACCCAAACGGCGAGCCGCACACAAAACTTATGACACTATCAAAGGATGCTCTCCGGGCTGGTAGGCCCGGAGGGCATTTTTGCCTGTATGCGGGGCATACTTTTTATTGAGTATGTTCCAGAAGGGGGTGCGGCCTGTGTTCCAAAAGGGGGAGCTGCAAAGGCTCCGACCACTGCTGCTTTTTTTCGGGGCGTATACCCTCGGGTTTTTCCTGTGGGTCAAGACGTTTTTCTATTCCCTCCCCTTCCTGCTGGGCCTGCTGATTGCAGCGGCCGTGCAGCCGGCCATTGGATTTTTGGAGAAGCGCTGCAAGTGCAGTCACGGGGCGGCCTCGGCTATAGCGGCGGGTGTGGCTTTGCTGGCGGCGGTGGCCATGACGGGGCTGCTGGGATACTATGGCGTGAAAGAAGCCGTGTCCTTTTTGGTGAAGGCTTCGGAGGGCGGCTTCCCAGAATTTTCCCCTCCTGTGCAGGCTTTTTTTAAGCGCGTGGGGGATTTCTTTGAGGGCCTGGATATGGACTTTATCCAGCGCAACCAGGAGGAGCTGATGGAGTTCCTCAAGAGCAGCATGAACCTGGTGCTCTCTTTTTTGGGGGCGCTGCTGGGGATCGTCACTTCGCTGCCGACACTGCTCACGCTGCTGCTGACAGCCGCCTTTTCCACCTTCTGCTTTTCCCGCGACATGGGTAGGCTGCGCACATGGGCCAGGCGCTTTCTCAGCGACAGCGCGGCGGGGACTGTGAAAAACGGGCTCGAAAACTCAGCGGGTACGGGGCGGAAGTATTTCCTGTCTTACCTGTTCCTGTACTTCATCACCTTCTGCGAGACCTGCGTCATCCTCTCCCTGCTGGATATTCCCTATCCTCTGACCATCGGGCTTGTTGCAGCGGCGGCCGACCTGCTGCCTGTGCTGGGCCCAGGAATCGTGTTCACGCCCCTGGCTGTCTATCAGCTTTTGATTGGCGAATACTGGAAAGCGCTCGGGCTGTTCATCGGCTGGCTGGTGATCACCTGCATCCGGCAGGTCATGGAGCCCAAGCTGGTGGCTTCTACGGCCAAGATACACCCTCTGGCCATGCTGGCCGCCGTGTATTTCTCACTGGTAAGCGGCAGCTTTTGGATGCTGCTCTATGTCATGGGCTTGTGTATGCTTTACGCTTTTTTACGGGAGGCCGGAGCCTTGCCCCCTTTACTGCCAAAAGACGCGGAACCATAGCAGGCCCGCGTCTTTTTATATTTTTATTATTGCCGCTCGTCCAGCAGCTTCTCAGAAGCCGCCAGCTTCACGCAGATGCACAGCAGGTGCATGGCTTGGGAGAGCTCCTCTTCCGGCGGGAAGGACGGGGCGATACGGATGTTGCTGTCGTTGGGGTCGGCGCCGTAAGGGAAGGTGGCTCCGGCGTCGGTAAGGGTCACGCCGCCCTGCTTGCACAGCTCGACCACGCGCTTGGCGCAGCCGTTCATCACGTCCAGGTTGACGAAATAGCCGCCTTGGGGGTCGCTCCATTTAGCGATGCCCAGGTCGCCCAGCTCTTTTTCCAGGGTCTCCCGCACGATGCGGAACTTGGGAGCCAGGATATCCCTATGGCCCTTCATTAGAGTGCGCACGCCGTTGATGTCGTGGAGGAACAAAATGTGCCGCAGCTGGTTGAGCTTATCCGGCCCAATGGTCTGGGTGGTAATGCGCTTTTGAATCTCCGCGATGTTTTTGGCGCTGGAAGCCAACGCCGCCACGCCTGCACCGGGGAAGGAAATTTTCGAGGTGGAAGCGAAGAACAGCACCTGGTCTTCGGTGCCTTGCTTTACGCACTCCTCGTAGAGGTTCAGGAGGGTGTCGGGGGTGTCCGTCAGGTCGTGGACACAGTAGGCGTTGTCCCACATGATGCGGAAGTCCTTAGCCGCCGGGCGCAGGGCCGCAAAGCGCCGGACCGTCTCGTCGGAGTACGTAATGCCCGTGGGGTTCGAATACTTGGGCACGCACCAGCAGCCCTTGATGGTCTCGTCATTTTTTACAAGACGCTCGATGATGTCCATGTCCGGGCCGGTCTTGAGCATGGGTACGGGGATCATCTCAATGCCAAAATATTCGGTGACGGCAAAGTGGCGGTCGTACCCAGGGGCGGGGCACAGGAAGCGCACCTTTTTCTGCTTGCCCCAGGGCTCGTAGCCGCCAAAGCCCTTCACATAGCCCTGGCACACAGCGTCGAACATCATCTGCAGGCTGGAGTTATTGCCCAAAACGATCTGCTCGGCCGGTACGCCCAGCATTTCGCTGAATATAGCCCGCATTTCCGGCAGGCCGTTCCACACGCCGTAGTTACGGCAATCGTCGCCATTGGAATTGGCAAACTCGCTGCGCGCATGCAGGGCTTCCAAAACTCCCAGCGCCAGGTCGAGCTGCTTTGCGCTGGGCACACCCCTTGCCATGTTCAGGCTCATGCCCAGGGACTTGAAATCCTCATACTGCTTCGCGGCTTCCCGGTGGAGCTGCCGCAATGCTTCGTTTTCCATGGCTGCCAGTTTCATCAAAACATCTCCTAGTCAAAATGAATTTATGAATGATTGCCCTCTGGGCGTCTTCATTTTTACGTGTCAAACTTTGAATATTGTAATATATAATGCCAAAAAATGCAAGTGAATTTTGTCTTTCCTGCATTTTTTATGTTTTGCACCATTCACTGCCTTTTATTTTTACTTTTCGTCTTTCAGACCATACTTCTTGTTAAATTTCTCAAT
>CANTDZ010000199.1 GCA_947652665.1 uncultured Clostridia bacterium | reverse complement strand
CATCGTTGAAGGCAGCAACATAAGTTGTCATCTTCTTGGTGACCTCAGCCTTGGTGGTGCCAGAGAAGCATTTACGCTTGCGGTCGCCTTTCTCGTCCATGTACCAGACGGTGCCACCCCAGCGGTCATCGGTGCGCTTGAAGGCTTTTCCATTCGTTAATAATTTCTTTTGAGGCATTGTCAGCCCTCCTTTCTCAGCAACACACAATACCACACCTTGCTGGGGAAGTCCACTGACATTTTTTTACATTTTTGAGTAGGCCGCTGCCCGGCCTTTCTTTGTTTTGCGGCGCAAATTTTGAGTCCCTTAGCCTTGGCGAACAGTTTGCTGTGTGAGGTTCGGCTAAATATATACTGATTTTTTATTTATTCTCTGCATCTATAAAATCAGCTCAAAAACCCTTGTATCCACCCGCAACGCCTATAGAAACCGCATGAAACCGCCATTTGTTGGTACTTGTGACGCCTAGGTTGACTCCAAAGTGCATTTTACGGCGCCAGCTACAACCCCTGAAAATCAATATCACTGGAAGCCCGGAAAGCCGCTTGTTTCCTGTCCTTCCGCCCGGCGTTGCCGGGCGGTGTGACCCGCACAGGCGCCAACCTTGACGCCTGTGCTTTCTCCTGCTTAAAAATCAACCATGAAAAACCCACCCCATGCCACCTGTCTTTCTGCCCGAAACTCTTTATTGAGAGATGTTAAACTGTTTTTTGGAACATATGCCGCACCTTATCCAGTCGGCTGTTGGGGCGGCGGGGCAAGAAGACAGGTTCGCCCAAGGATGCCTGATAGCCTTTCAATTCGGTGAGGCAGACGCTTCTCCCGTTGGTATAAAAAGCCAGGTCTTTGCGGTATTCGCTGATGCAGCGGGCGGGGATGCTGCCTGTAAAAATAACTTCATCGTTTTTCAGTTGAGTAGATTCTATCAATGCGTCATATTTAGGCGCGTCGTTGTAAGCCCGGGAAAGGTACTCCTGCGGCGCAAAAAGAGTGAAAGCCAGGTATGGCTCCAATAGCTGTGTCCCGGATTTTTTCAGCGCCAGTTCTAACACGATGGGGGCCAGGGAGCGGAAATCGGCAGGGGTGCTGACCGGGCTGTAATAGAGCCCGTATTCAAAGCAGATTTTACAGTCCGTCACCTTCCAGCCATACATCCCCTGCTCCAATCCATATCGGACGCCATCTGCGACCGCGTTTTGGAAGCTTTGATTCAAGTACCCCAGGGAGACGCGGCTCTCGTACTGCGTTCCGCTGCCTATGGGGAGGGGCGTCACCGACAAGCCAACGGAGGCCCAGAACGGGTTCGGGGGCACCTCTATGTGGACGGTGAAATCCACCTGTTCCATGGGGCGTTCCAGGTAAATGACCGAGGGGTCTTGCATGGCCACGGCTATGTGGTATTTATCTGTAAGAAGGGACTCGATGACCTCCAGTTGGACCTGCCCCAAGAAGGAGAGGATGATTTCGCGGGTGGAGTCGTCTATGGCGAAGTCCAGGAGCGGGTCGGTGTCCGCGATTTCTGTGAGGGCTTCCAGTAAGGCTTCCCTCTGCCTGGGGTTTTGTGGTTCCACAGTTGTCCGCAGAAGGGGGGTAGGGTTGTCGCTCCAGGCCTTGCGGGGCAGGAGCTTTTCATCCCCTAAGACATCGCCGAGCTTCAAAGCCTTATCAGAGAGGATGACGATTTCCCCAGGAAAGGCGGTATCGGCCTGCACGGTTTCCCCGTTTGACGGGATGCGCATATCGGTCAGTTTTATTTTGTGCTTCTTGGACAGCACCATCGTGTCCCGCAAATGAAGCGTCCCGCTGTACAGCCGCAAATAGGCGAGCCGTTTCTTTTGGTCTGTATATTCGATTTTGAAAACGCTGCCGCACAGCCCGGCCTGGCTGTTATCCGTCTCGG
Organism: uncultured Clostridia bacterium; assembly: GCA_947652665.1. GTDB lineage: Bacteria > Bacillota > Clostridia > Oscillospirales > Acutalibacteraceae > Acutalibacter. The sequence goes on along the minus strand of CANTDZ010000199.1, from coordinate 987 downwards.
AACCGAACGTCCCGGTGACAGCCTCTAGCAGTGGCTCTATCCCGGTGCCTTGTTTTGCGCTGCCGTGATAGACAGGGAACAGGGTGCCACTCTGTACCTGGCAACGTGCTTCCCGCTGCAATTCCTCCACGGATAGCGGCTGGTCTGCCATATATTTCTCCAGCAATTCATCATTTCCGGCAATGACTGCGTCCCATTTTCCCATATCCGTATCCTGCATCACGATGCAGTTGTCGGAGAGGTTTTTCCGGATATCCTGATAGACCCAGGGCAGGTCGATACCTGGCTGGTCGGTTTTGTTTATAAAGATGATGGTGGGGACCTTGATTTGGCAAAGTGCATGGAAGAGCACCCGGGTCTGGGCCTGCACGCCGTCTTTCGCGGAAACCACCAGGACAGCCCCGTCCAGAATGGACAGGGAGCGGTAGACTTCTGCTACGAAGTCCATATGCCCCGGAGTGTCTACGATATTGATTTTAAAGCCTTTCCAGTCCAGAGAAGTGACGGCAGTCTGGATGGTGATGCCCCGCTGCCGTTCCAGGAGCATGGTGTCCGTCCGTGTGGTTCCCTTGTCTACGCTGCCCGGCTCCGTAATGGCGCCGCCGGTATAGAGCAGGCTTTCTGTCAGGGTAGTCTTTCCCGCGTCCACATGGGCCAGGATGCCGATATTGATTATTTTCATATGTGATTGTCCTCCATACACAGCCCCAAAGGGCGCAAAAATCCCCAGCAGCAAATACTTTTACCGCTGGGGAAATAGTCTGCGGACATAACACATATACGGTACGCGACCGCTTGAATGTCAAATTTGATAAGGCAAAAGTATTCTTTAACCAGGCATAAAAACCAAGCCTCCCTTTCTGAAAAGGATGGCGCTCAAGCTTTTGTGCCCACTATTCGATTATAGTTTTAGTTAAGAATACCTTGCCGCATATTTGTTCTGCCGTCACTGTTTATGGTGTTTGACAGGGTGATCTGTGCAACGAG
>CANTDZ010000198.1 GCA_947652665.1 uncultured Clostridia bacterium | reverse complement strand
CATGAACAGTGTTCCCATGATAAAGAAATCCAACTTCATGGCGGCTCAAAACAAGGAGGATTTACCCACACAGGAAACGGTTACTGTGTTCACCCCAGAAGAAATCGAGAGGTTCAAATCAGAAGCCTTCAGTACCTATCCCAACGGTAATCCCAAGTACCAACAGCCAGCGGCCTATATTCTTATGCTAAATACAGGTTTACGCACTGGTGAATTACTAGGTTTGTTAAATAGTGATATTGATTTAGAATACAAATTCCTCGGAGTACACCAAGGCGTGAAAGAAGTCTGTAAGCGCGATGGCACGGACTTCCTCCCCGGCAGAGAGGTCAAGGTCGGCAAGACCAAAACCGCCACCAGCAAGCGCCGTGTGCCCCTGAATGGGGCCGCAGTGGAAGCAGTAGAGCAGCTACGCGCGGAGCGGTATTTCGGCCCCGAAACGCTCCTCGTAAGCGATGAGAACGGCGGCTACACCCGCCCATTAAATTTCAGAAAACGTTTTTACAGAATCCTCAAGGCCGCTGGGATTGAACAGAAAGGGCTCCATGCTACCCGTCACACTTTCGCAAGCCAGTTGATTAACGGGGTAACGCAACCTGACGGCACCATCAAAGCCTTATCCCCTCGCCAAGTAGCCGACCTCCTAGGCCACAGCACCTCCCAAATCACCGAGCTTTACTACGTCAAGAAAGACACGACCCGTCTGCAAGGTATCACAGACGGGTTCAATTTTTGATGCTTTTCTGATGCTGTGCCAGACGGAAAGGTTAGAAACGGACGGCACCAGATGCGAAAATAACGCCCAAAATCAGCACTCCAACCCCACCCAATGGACCGCGTCCCCAACAACAAAAATCGCCAGAACCCGCATTCCAGCGCGGTTTCTGGCGATTTTTCTGTGGCAGGGGCAGAAGGATTCGAACCCTCGGCACGCGGTTTTGGAGTGGATGTAGAAAAAACATCCCTGCACATACCCCCGCCGAAATTCCGCACGGTTGAGCCATTTCAAATCCGCAAACACACGCCCCGCCACTTTTTGATGCTTTATTGATGCTATTCAAATTTCTCAGACACAAAACCCACAAAATTAATACCACTGCACGCTTCGCTGTCATCATATCTTCAAGAGAATTGTCAGGCCTTTAATCCGTTCAAAATCTTCACCGCATAACAAAGAGAACGGCGAGAATTTAGCCAACAATCTTTAAATCAATAAGGACTAGGTCAGGAGAAAAGCACGAAGGATATAATAGAACTTTCATGGCAATTCATGAGTAGCTATAGAAAATATTTATGACAGCTTATTTGTTACAACCAAATATACCATTGAAATCGCAACTATAGTTTGCATGATTGACAATGATATAGGAACCCAAACGGCCATACGCCAGTAAAAAAAAGGACTGACATTGTGACCTCGTTGGCTCAACGATACTAATTTTGTTTTTGCATATTCCTCCGAAAAAATATCACAAATTATTTTTTTAACTTTATTGTCAATGGAAGCAATTCGGATAGACTCTGAAAGACAAAAACATAAAAAGAAGCCTATAAGCATCATACCAATTATCGGGAAAACAAGCATCGAAATTTTAGGCAGGGACACCGAGAACATATTAATAGTAATTGGCAAAGTAGATACAAAAAAATTTATCACAAAAAATTGAATTGTTCGTTTCCATAAGCCCTCTTGCCTAAATTTCCATTCTTCCCAATACAGTTTAAGCAATTCGATATAGTCACTATTTTTCATATGTATCCTCCCTAATGAGTTTAGAATATTCTATCATATATAAAAAAAATCGTCAAGCGTGCAAAAAATCTCACGGACCGATAATTCTTTTGATTTCCACTTCAGCAAATAGAAATTTAAGGCGTCCGATAAAAAAGCAGGAGAAAGAGAAGGGGTCGCGCAACACCCCCTTCTCGGTTCACCTCGCCCGGCAACGCCGGTCGTTTCAAGGGATTGCGGGATTTCATGGGCTCAAATTTCCTTGGGGTCACAAACAGAGTTTTTTCAGAACAAAGGGGTCAAATCGCTATAAAATGGCTGTTTAGAGCGCTTTTGAGAGGGGTTGCAATTTTAGGGCTCAAAATCTGCGCCGCAAAACAAAGAAAGGCCGGACAGTGGTCTCCGCGAAATGTAAGAAAAATGTCAGTGGACTTTCCCCGCAAGGTGTGGTATGTTGTGTGGTTGAGAAAGGAGGCCCGCACATGGCACAAAAGAAACTACTGACAAACGGAAAATCCTTCAAGCGTTCAGATGACCGCTGGGGTGGCACTGTCTGGTACATGAATGAAAAAGGCGAACGCAAGCGCAAGTGCTTCTCTGGCACTACTAAGGCCGAAGTCACCAAGAAGATGACAACATACATTGCTGACTTCAACGATGAAATACAAGAAGCCAACGAATCCCATCAAACACTTCGCGACAGCATGACCCACTGGCTTCAAGTATTTAAGTTCCCTTCGGTGGAACGTACCACCTACGATAGATGCGAATGCACCGTAGAGCATCAGATTTTTCCTCTACTCGGAGACAAAATCGTAGGCAATATCACCGCCGCTGACCTCAAAGAAATACTCAACCACTGGATGGGCAAGGGCTACGCCTACACCACAGTAAAGAAGGTGTATATCGTCCTCAACGAATATTTCCGCTACCTGGCCCAACAGGAAATCCTTGTCAAGAATCCTATGAACAGCGTCCCCATGATAAAGAAATCCAACTTCATGGCAGCGCAGAACAAAGAGGATTTGCCAACACAGGAAACGGTTACAGTGTTCACGCCGGAGGAAAAATCTGGTGCTCCACCGTACATTCACAGCGGTCGTAGGTTGTGCGCTCCACCGAGGGGAACTTGAATACCTGGAGCCAATGTGTCATGCTCTCTCTGAGTGTTCTGCGGGATTCATCAGACTCCTGCAAG
>CANTDZ010000197.1 GCA_947652665.1 uncultured Clostridia bacterium | reverse complement strand
TGCGGGTCTGCTGGGGATTTTTTTGGGCGGTTTGGGAATACACGATTTTTACCTTGGAAATACCCAAAAAGCCATTATCCACATTCTGCTTGCAACAGTAGGGGCTCTCGTCTTCGTGGGGCCGGTCATTTCTGGGATTTGGGGCCTGGTCGATGGTATTTTTATTCTTACCGGAAAAATTTCTGTTGACGCAAACGGTAACGCTTTGCGAGATTAAGTATTGGGGCGGCACATCAACGTGCCGCCCCGTTTTATCGCAAAAAAGAGGGGAACGAGTTTCCCCGTTCCTCTCAAAAAACGCTCGATTGTCTGCGGATTATCCCTTCTCAAAGACGTCCTTGCCCATTCCGCAGATGGGGCAGACCCAGCTGTCGGGGACCTGGTCCCAGGGGGTGCCGGGGGCGACGCCGTTGTCGGGATCACCCACAGCGGGGTCGTACTCATAACCGCAAGGGCAAACGTACTTGTCCATCTTGTGTTCCTCCCGTGCTTAGCCGAAGTACCGCTCCAGCAGGCCCTTGAAGGCCTTGCCGTGGCGGGCCTCGTCGCGAGCCATCTCATGCACGGTGTCGTGGATGGCGTCCAGGCCCAGCTCCTTGGCCTTCTTGGCGATGGCGACCTTGCCGGCGGTGGCGCCGTTCTCGGCCTCGACGCGCATCTCCAGGTTCTTCTTGGTGGAGTCGGTGACCACCTCGCCCAGCAGCTCGGCGAACTTGGCGGCGTGCTCGGCCTCCTCCCAAGCTGCCTTCTCCCAGTACAGGCCGATCTCGGGATAGCCCTCGCGGTGGGCCACGCGGGCCATGGCCAGGTACATGCCGACCTCGGTGCACTCGCCCTGGAAGTTGGCGCGCAGGCCCTCCAGGATCTCGGGATCAACGCCCTGGGCTACACCCACAATGTGCTCGGCAGCCCAGGACATCTCGCCCTTCTGCTCCACGAACTTCTCGGGGCCGACGCCGCACTGGGGGCACTTGGCGGGGGCGGAGTCGCCCTCGTAGACATAGCCGCAGACGCTGCAAACAAATTTTTTCATGATAGTAGTTCCTCCTTAAAATTTTGGTCTTGACAGTTGGGACAGGTTCCGTAGAAGGTGAGTTCACAGCGTTGTACCGCGAACCCGTATTGCGTGCTGACGGTCCGTTCCAGTCCTCTCTCGGGGCAGATATCCGGGAGGTCCAAAACGGTGCCGCAGCAGTTGCAAACAAAGTGGCTGTGGGGGGTGGTCACGGCGTCGAACCGCTCCTGACCCTGCACGACCCCCACGCTCTGCACCTGGCCGGCCTCCTGAAAAAAGGCCAGGTTGCGGTAGACCGTGCCCAGGCTCAGGTCCGGGTGACGGGGCTTGAGCTGCTGGTAGATCCACTCGGCGGAGGGGTGACAGCTTGTCCCCCGGATGGCGGCCAGGATGGCCTCCCGCTTTTTACTGTAGCGAATGGTGCGCTCCATGGGCCGGCCTCCTTAACAATATTAATTCTTGTTATGTCAATATCATACCATATCTGCAGGAGTTTGTAAAGAGGAAAACGACAAAAATTGGGGCCTGCGCCCCAATTTTTTGACGCCTATTCAGTTTTCCCACCTTTGCGCTCGTTCAAACCTTTAAGAATAAATTCCTCAAGCCGGTCGCCGTATTTCATGCCCAGCAGAAACAGCGCCAGTCCCAGAAGGGCAATGGGGACCATCACCCAGGGGGGCAGGCCCAGGGTAGACCCGCCCAAGGCGCTGGCAAAGAGCAGGCCCCAGGGCCGGGTGAGCAGGACAATTACAGCAAAGCGGCGGAAGGAGATATCTGTGAGCCCGGCCAGGATGCACAGCATGTCATCGGGAAAAAAGGGGAACAGAAAGGCCAAGACAAGAAACACTGGGGCCTTGGTGCGCAGGACGTCCTGGTATTTTTCCGAAAGCTTCCGGTTCACCAGCCGGTCGGCGAAGTCCCGGCCCAGCGCCCGGGCCAGGTAGAAGGTAAGCAGCGACCCGGCCACCACCGCCCCAAAGGTGAGCAGAAAAGCGGGCCAGGTGCCGAATAAAAGCCCGCCCGCCGCAGCGGTGATGTTGCTGGGGATGGGAGCCAGCACGACAGAGAGAAACTGGACCAGGAAAAACAGCAGGTGGGAGTATGGGGCGGAGCGGTCGATGTAGGCCCGCAGCGCATCTGGCGAGCGGACCGCCTGGAAAAAGCCGCTGCTGTATAAAAACCACCCGCCCCCCGCCAGCAGCAGGAGGGTGACGGCCAGTATCAGGAGCTTTTGTCTGTTCTTCATAAAGCGGCCTCCATTCTCAGGAGGTATTGTAACACAGCGGAGGCCGAAATACGACAGAAAACTCCTTAAAATTTCGTGAAGAAGCTATGAACAGGAAAGGCGGCCAGTAGCTAATACCAGCCGCCTTTTTCATACTTTTATGAAAACTTTCCCTTGAATTCAGATGAACCTTTAGATTGTCCAAAATCAGGAAAACCTTTCCCTTGGAGGTCCGAACCAGCCGGTCCATAAACTGGATCAGGCGCTGCTGCTTCATGGAATCCTCATACAGCAAAAAGTAGACGTCCCCCTGCCTGCTTCTCCACTTATTCCCGTCAACGTTCATCTGCTTTTTTGGAATTATGACCGAAAAATTTCCCGCAAATATTGCACCGACTGCTGCGCTTGACGGTCTAAGCTCTCTTGACTGGTATCGGCACACATGGAACGCCATATCTTGATATCCTGTCCCACCTGTCCTCCCGGCATTACAAAGGGCTCCATTACAACAGCTTTGTCATAATGAATCTGGTGCAGAACCTCTCCGATCTGCTTCCAGGGCATAGTTCCTTGACCGGGCAGGCGGCGATTATTTTCACCGACATGAAAATGTCCCAACCGGTCTCCTGCCAGCCTGATAGCATCCAAAATATTATCTTCTTCAATGTTCCATAGTCAAATGTAACTACTCTTTCA
>CANTDZ010000196.1 GCA_947652665.1 uncultured Clostridia bacterium | reverse complement strand
CAGAACAACAAAATGGCACTGTTAGGGAGTGCGCCTGTCCCCAAGGCCCTGCTATACTGCACTCTTCTATTCCCGCCAATCCCCGTGCATTTTCCTTTCCCATAAAACCATAATAAACAAAGTATACACCCAAAAACAGAAAAGCGCAAGGGTCAATAAGAAAGGAAGTGCCCCATGAACCATCTGCAGCACGAATCGAGCCCATACCTCCTCCAGCACGCCCAAAATCCCGTGGACTGGTACCCCTGGGGCGAGGAGGCCTTCCGGCGCGCCCAGGAGGAGGACAAGCCTATTTTCCTGAGTATCGGCTACAGCACGTGCCACTGGTGCCACGTTATGGCCCGGGAAAGCTTTGAGGACGAGGAAGCGGCGCGGCTCCTCAATGACTGGTTTGTCCCCATAAAAGTAGACCGGGAGGAGCGCCCGGACATTGACAGCGTCTATATGGCGTTCTGCATGGCGGCAACGAGGTCGGGCGGCTGGCCCCTGAGCGTCTTTCTCACCCCCAGCCGCGAACCCTTTTTCGCCGGGACCTACTACCCGCCCCAAGCGTTCTGCCGCCTGTTAAAGCTCATCCACGAAAAGTGGCAGGACAGCCGCCCGGCCCTGCTGCACCAGGCTGAAGAGCTGGCCGCCTTGCTGCACCAACAGGAAGAAGCGAAGCCCTCCCCCCAGCATGACCTCCTGTCGGAAGCCGTCCGCCTTTACCAGCGCGCCTTCGACCGGCAAAATGGCGGGTTCGGGGACGCGCCTAAGTTCCCGTCGCCCCACAACCTGCTGTTCCTGCTGGCGTACCACCGGCGGCACAAAGACGCCTCCTGCTTGGAAATGGCGGACTTCACGCTCCGGCAGATGTACCGCGGTGGGCTCTTTGACCACATTGGCGGGGGCTTTTGCCGCTACTCTACCGACGCGCAGTTTCTGGCCCCGCACTTTGAGAAGATGCTCTATGACAACGCCCTGCTGATTTTGGCCTATTGTGAAGCCTATGCGTCCACAAAAAACGAGCTCCATCTGCTGGCCGCACGGCGCACGGCAGATTACGTCCTGCGGGAATTGAAGTCACCCCAAGGCGGCTTTTACAGCGCCCAGGACGCCGACAGCGAAGGCGAAGAGGGCAAATACTACCTGTTCGCGTCGGAGGAGCTGCTCAGGCTCCTGGGACCGGAGCAGGGCGGGGCGTTCTGCCGGCATTTTGACATCCGGCCGGGCGGGAATTTTGAGGGGAAAAGCATCCCCAACCTCCTGCGCAGCGACCCCCGCGACCACTCTTTCGACCCGCTGCTGGAACCGGTTTACCAGTACCGCAAAGGGCGCACAGCCCTGCATCTGGACGACAAAATCCTGACGGCTTGGAACGGCCTGATGATAGCGGCCCTGTGCCGGCTGTACCGGGCCACCGGCGAGGAAAAGTACCGTCAGGCCGCCCAGGACGCCGAGGCGTTCCTGCGGCGTCACTTGTGGGACGGTTCCCTTTATGTGAGCTGGCGGGATGGGAAACGCGGCGCACCGGGCTTTTTGGACGACTACGCCTGTTTCGCCTATGCCCAGCTGGCCCTCTACGACTGCACCTTGGACCCCGCCTGCCTGGGCCGGGCCAAAGAGCTCTGCCGGGACGCCTGGGAAAAATTCTGGGACGGGGAGCACGGCGGGTTCTTCCTTTACGGCGCGGGGAACGAGCCGCTTATCCTGCGCCCCAAGGAGTCCTACGATGGCGCCATGCCCAGCGGCAATTCGATGATGGCCTGGTGCCTGGTGCGCCTGGAGCAGTTTGACGAAGAATTCGGGCCACTGGCCGGGCAGCAGCGGGAGTATCTGTCCGCCGAGGCCGCACGCTATCCGGCAGGGCACGGAATGTTCTTGCTGGCCCTGCTGGATCACACAGAGCCGCCGCCCCGGATCAAAGTAGGGGTAGGCAGCCCGGAGGACGCGCGGCAGCTTCCCCTGCGCCTGCCGGGGGATGCCGCCGTTACCCCGGACGGTCCCGTGAAGGACGGGCAGACGACCTTTACGGTCTGCCAGCAGCACGTGTGCCTGCCGCCGACGCACCAATGGCCAGGGAGTTATCCATAACGGATAACTCCCCGATAAATTCGTCGTTTATCTTTTTACAAATGGCTCCTTGGGAAATTGATGGCGGCTTCCTTCTTGGACGGCAAACTCCACTGGGATACCTTCCCTGTTTGTTATTTCATATAATTGCTTTGCCATTGGAAGACAGTCCTCGTCACATGCGCCGCAAAAAATCTTTAGTTCTATGTTTTTTTGTTTGACAGCGTTCACTAAATCTTCTGCATGGTCTTTCAGTATGGGAATCCACGGGCTTTGCAAAACCAACACGTCGCAGCGTACAGGTGCATATAGGATGGCTCGCAAGAGCATATCACACCCTGCTGAAAACCCACCGCAAGCAATCTTTTTGTAGCCTGCGTTCTGCACTTTTTCTATTGCTTTTGCCACTGGGATATAGGACGCCTTATCATAGCTCCAGCGATACGTTTTATATCCGTCTGGCTCGGCGCTTTGTATTGTTTCCAACTGCCACTGCGTATTATCTCTTAATATCGGCGCCCAATCCTCTCTTGCGATCTGTCCATTCTGGGTATTTCCGTGAACAGCCAAAAACAATTTGTCCGCGCTCTTCCTTTCCCACGTGAATACCGCTTCCGCCTTTGACACAGCATCCGCATAACAATTATCCGAAACGGATTTCAGCGAAATAAACGCAGAGTTATTTTTTAGTGACGCAAGATCCTCATCTTCCAACACTTCTGGGCGATACCACCATCCCTTTTCAAGAATGGCCGTTGTCAGCCATTCTAAGGCCTTTTCCGGCTGATTGGCCCCGCCTGCTAAACAAGCAAGAAAATATAGCGTTTGCGGCCCGTATTCTTCCGGATTTGTTTTTCAGAACATTTGTTCCAGCCCGAGTCCCGCATTACTTCCACT
>CANTDZ010000195.1 GCA_947652665.1 uncultured Clostridia bacterium | reverse complement strand
TGTTTTCAGCGCAACCACTTTGCGCTTGTGCAGCTTGCCAGACCGCAGCTTTATTCTACACCAAAAGGAGTTTCTCTTTCTACATCATCGGCAGAAGCCTTTTTTGAACCACTCGCCTAGCGAGTGGTTTTCGTGAGACAAAAAGAGCCAGCCTTCCGGCCAGCTCTCAATCTCAATGGAAAACGGTCAAACCCGCCGCATTTTTCGCGGTGCCCCATGGGCTATATCCTGCCGCGGGTGATAGCTCTGCCTTGCCTGGGCTACCCGCCCTTTCTGCATGGCGCGCAGCAAGAACATCGCCCCGGCCGCCGAAACGCCCAAAATCAGCACAAAACCTCCTGCGGCCTCCAGAAAAGAGACTTTTTCATGGGCATGGGCCGGCGCGGAAAGCTCAGCCACCTGGGCCTCCTCCTGGCGCACCTGGCGGGAATACTGCTCCGCTGCATCTGCAGTGGACTTTGTCGCGGCGCTGAGCACCGTCACGGCCAAAGCGGTAAACACCAAAGTTACGATAATCGCCAATAGATTCTTCAAAAGCCTGCGGCCCATAGTAAAGCACTCCTTTACAAAAGGATGACAACCATTACAAATTGGTTACATTTTAACACGTTTTCCACATGCTTTCAACCCCTTTTCCACGATATTAACAGTTTGTTCATATTTGCTCCATAATCTCCCTGGGCCCTATCCCCTGCCGGCTCAGCTCCATGACCCTCTCTAGCACCGGCACGCTATGAGCAAAGAGCTTCTGCAATCCGCCGCACAGATAATAGTGCCCCGGCTCGTTGTCCTCTGAAAGGCCGAAGCGGTCCTTCAGGCACCCGCCCCCGCAGAACTTGTACCAGGGGCAGCGCCTGCACTGGGCGGTGAGGGACTCCCGCTTGCTGCGGCCAAATTGGGACTGCTCCGGCAGCTCCGCCAGGTTTTCCAGCTTCGCCCCCGACAGGTTCCCCAGCCGGTGCCCGTCGTCCACAAAATGGTCGCAGGCATAGACGCCGCCGTCCTCCTCCACTACCAGGGCCCGGCCGCATTCCGGAGCCATCCAGCAGACACTGGCCTCGCCCCCGGCCAGAATACGGGCCATCTCGGCAAAAAGCTGGATATCCATCCGGCCCAGTCCCTTGTGCACCCACAAATCGAATATCCGGCAGAGGAAATCGCCGTACCCTTCGGGCGTCACGGATTCCGGCGAGAAGCCGTCCCCGTCCCGCACCACAATGGGGATGAACTGCACCCAACCGCAGTCCAGGGCCTGCAGAGCCTCATAGACCCCTTCCGGATCGCCCACCGTGGACGCGTTTACCGTACACAGCAGGTCGGGCTGTATCCCTGCCGCCTGCAGCAGCCGGACTGCTTCCCGCACCCGGCCATAGGTCGGCCTGCCGCCTAAATCATGGCGGTGCTGGTCGTGTACAGCCTCGCTGCCGTCGATGCTCACGCCTACGTCGAAGCGGTTGTCCTTCAAAAATTGGCACCATTTTTTGTTTAGCAGCAGGCCGTTGGTCTGCAAATTGTTCCAGGCCTGCCAGCCTTTGGGCAGGTATTTTTTCTGGAGCTCCATGGCCTTTTGGTAGAATTCCAGCCCGGCCAGCGTAGGCTCGCCGCCGTGCCACACAAAGGACACCACCGGGCCGGGGCTGGCCTCAATCGTCTGGCGCACGAGCCGCTCCAGCAGGGCAAAGCTCATACGGCTCTGCTTCTGGTGGGACGAGTATTTCCCTTTGTCCAGATAGTAGCAGTAGGCGCAACGCATATTGCACCGGGAGCCTACCGGCTTGGCCATCACCACGAAGGGGCGTTTTTCGGCGCTCATTTCAGGTACCGCTCAAAGAACGCAAGCACCTTTTCCAGAGAATCCATAGCCTGCTCCTGCCGGTACATGGGCTTGTCATAATACCAAATGCCGTGCCCCGCGCCGTCGTAGCGGTGGAATTCGTAGTCCTTGCCCAGCTCCTTGAGCCGCGCCTCCAAAATGTCGACCTCCTCGGGGGTCGGGCTCCTGTCTTCGTTGCCGAAGATGCCCAGCAGGGGGCAGCTAAGCTTGTCCGCGTAGTCCAGGGGCTGCACGGGCCGCTGAGGGCTCAGCTGCTCCGGGGAGCACACGACCCCGCCGCCCCAGCAGTCTACCGCCGCGTCGATGCCCTCCAGGGTGCAAGCGGCCAAAAACGTATGCCGTCCCCCCGAGCACATCCCGATAACGCCCACCTTGCCGCTGGCATTTGTCTGGTTGCGCAGGAAATTCAGCGCGCCGTCGCAGTCCTCCATCACCGACTTGTCGGCCACGCCGCCGGCCTCCCGAACCTTCCCAGCGACCTCAGCCGGCTCACCATGGCCGAAGTCCTCATACAGGTTGGGGCAAATGATGCTGTACCCGTGGGCCGTAAAGCGCCGGGCCGCTTCGCGGGTGTACTCGTCCCAGCCCGGCATATGGTGGATGAGTAAAATCCCCGGGAAGGGCCCCTGCCCCATGGGGCGGGAATAATACGCGCGCACTGGCTTGCCGTCATGCCCGGTGATACCGATGGTCTCCGCCATCATGCCCTCATAAGCGTCCGTCTGAAAGGTGTTCCACATAGATGTCTCCTCCTGCTTTTTTAATAGTATTTCTATTATAATGGATGGCGGCGGATTTTGCAATCGCCTGGCGGGGTTCCGGAGGGTGAAATGTCCATGGCAAAAAAATTTGAAAATTTCCGAATTTTTTTGAAAAAAGGGGTTGCAAAATTCGGAAAGGTGTGGTATTATTTTAGAGCACTAAGGGAGTGCGATAAATGAGTTGGGGGGTATAGCTCAGCTGGGAGCCCGAAACATTAAATGTATGCCCCCGCTGAAAACCTCAAAGTCCTACAAAGTCAGCTTATAACTCAAAATTGAATATAGTGTACTGGTATATATCGTACATGATTGTATGATATATTACTCGGGGGTATAGCTCAGCTGGGAGAGCGCTTGAATGGCATTCAAGAGGTCAGC
>CANTDZ010000194.1 GCA_947652665.1 uncultured Clostridia bacterium | reverse complement strand
GTGCCCCCCAAGGCTATGATCGATGCTGAGGAGGTGGAGAAATAATGCGCGGCAATGAAGTTATCGGCATCCTTTTCGCCTATGTGCATGAGGAGCGTGTGCGGGAGCTGACCCAGAACCGGGTCATGGCTTCCATCCCCTTTGGCGGGCGGTACCGCCTGGTCGACTTCCCCTTGTCCAACATGGTCAACTCCGGTATGAACAAGGTGGGCGTTATTACAGAAGAAAATTACCAGTCCCTGATGGACCATCTGGGCTCCGGCAAGGCGTGGGACCTCTCCCGTAAGAGCGAGGGCCTGTATATGCTGCCTCCCTTTGGCGCGGACACCCGGCGTACCGACGGCAAGATCGAGTCGCTGGCCTCCATCATGCGGTTTTTGCAGAACTCCCATGAGGAGTATGTGCTGCTTTCGGACTGCGATACCGTTATGAACATCGACTATCGCGATGTGTTCAAATTCCATACCGACAAGCAGGCGGACATCACGGTGATTTACCGCCACGGGATGTCCCCCGATACCGATAAGAACGTAGTGTACACCGTAGACCCCGAGGGCGTGGTGCGGGATATGCTGATTAAGCGCGGCTCCGATGCCGACTGCAATTACGCGGTGGGTATGCGCCTGATGAAGCGCAGCCTGCTCATCCGCCTGGTAAACGACTGCGTGGCCCGTAACATGACCGACTTTGACCGGGATTTGATGCAGCGCAACTTGGGCGACCTGCGCATCTGCGGCTATGAGTACACGGGAGCGGCCTATACCATTACGTCCTTTAGCAGCTACTTTAATGCCAATATGGCGCTGATGGACCCGAAGGTTCGCGGCTCGCTGTTTGTGCCGGACCATCCCATCTACACCAAGGTTCGCGACGAGATGCCCGCCCGCTATGGCCTGGGCTCCTCGGCCAGCAACTCTATCATCGCCGACGGCTGCATTATTGACGGCGAAGTGGAGAACTGCATCCTGTTCAGGGGCGTAAAGGTGAAGAAGGGCGCGAAGCTCAAGAACTGCGTCATCATGCAGAACTGCGTCATCGGCGAGAACACCAAGCTGGACTACGTGGTGGCCGACAAGAACGTGACCTTTGCCGATAACCGCACCATGGCTGGCTACCAGACCTACCCCGTTTACGTAGCAAAGGGCGGCCAGGTCTGATAGATCCATAATCGACGTAAGAAAGGAAGTTTTTCCCATGAAGGTTTTATTCTGCGCCAGTGAAGCTTTGCCCTTTGCCGCTTCGGGCGGCTTGGCCGATGTGGCCGGCTCGCTGCCGGGGGCCCTGCGTACCCGGCTGATCGGTTGCCGGGTGGTCATGCCCCTTTATGATTCCATCCCCCAGGAGCTGCGGGAGAACATGAAGTTCATCACCAGCATCAGCGTGCCGGTGGCTTGGCGGCGGCAGTACTGCGGCATTTTCGAAGCCAAGGTCAACAATGTGATCTACTATCTCATTGATAACCAGTATTATTTCAAGCGCAGCGGCCTCTATGGCCACTTTGACGACGCCGAGCGCTTTGCGTTCTTCTCCCGTGCCATTTTGGAGATGCTGCCCTATGTGGACTTTAAGCCCGACATCCTCCATGCCAATGACTGGGAGACCGCTTTGGTGCCCGTCTATTACCGCCTGTTCTATGCCAACAACGAGTGGTATTCCGGCATCAAGACGCTGTTTACCATCCACAATATCCAGTATCAGGGCCAGTATGGCAAGGAGATTTTGGAGGATGTGTTCGGCATCCCCAATTACGAGAGCCAGCTTCTGGACTTTAACGGCGACGTGAACCTGATGAAGGGCGCCATCGAGTGCTCCAACTGGGTGTCTACCGTAAGCCCCACCTACGCCCAGGAAATTCTGGACCCTTGGTTCTCCCACAAGATGGATACGATTCTGCGTGAGCGCAGCTGGAAGCTTTCGGGCATTCTGAACGGCATCGACACCGTGAACTACGACCCCGAGACTGACCCGGCCCTTTACGCCAACTACAGCCAGAAGGACAAGAAAAACAAGGCGGTCAACAAGGAAAAGCTGCAAGAGCGGCTGTGCATCAATGTTGACCCGGATGTGCCGCTGATCGGCATGGTCACAAGGCTTGTGTCCCACAAGGGCCTGGATTTGGTAAAGGACGCTGTGGACAACGTGATGGAGTATTCCAACGCGCAGATCGTGGTGCTGGGCAGCGGCGACTTGGAGTATGAGAACTACTTCAAGTGGATGCAGGAGAAGTACCCCGGCCGGTTCGTGCTGTGCCTGGGCTTCGTGCCGGAGCTGTCCCGCAAGATTTACGCGGCCTCGGACATCTTCCTGATGCCCAGCAAGAGCGAGCCCTGCGGGCTGAGCCAGATGATCGCCCTGCGTTACGGCTCCATTCCCGTGGTGCGCGAGACCGGCGGCCTGAAGGATTCCATCACCGACAGCGGCGACGGCGTGGGCAACGGCTTTACGTTCATGACGTACAACGCGGGGGATATGCTCAACTCCCTGCACCGGGCCATTTACGCCTACAACTCCGACAAGGAGGGCTGGGGCGTGTTGGTCGACCGGGCCATGGGCTGTGACAACAGCTGGGGCAAGTCGGCGGGCGAGTATATCAAGCTGTATAAGGAACTCATGAAAAACTAGAATTCATCATTCCCCTTATATGCCGGGAAGGCCCATGCGGCTTTCCCGGCATATTTTTTCGTTGCGGGATGGACGGCGGGGTGGTATAATCAAAGAGAGAAGTTGTGATTTGTAAATTAGGAAGGAGAATTTTTATGTCTGAATTAAAAACTATTATGGGGAAATTTGCCGCATCTGGCTGGGATTTAATCGCTGTCCCTGCACAGCAGTGGCTGGAGGGAAAAGCGGATAAGGAAGCTTTATTGTCCGCAATCAAGCAGGCAGATGAAGAATGTGGAAACTGTGGCTGTGAGTTAGACCCACTATACAAGAGGGCTTTGGAGTTAATTTAACGGTAAAGGTTTTTGAAGAGTCCAGAGGAACTTTTTCCTCAAAAAAGTTCCTCTGGCGG
>CANTDZ010000193.1 GCA_947652665.1 uncultured Clostridia bacterium | reverse complement strand
TACGCCCCCAGCACCATCAACAGCTATCTGTCGGTAAACAACGCCTACCTGGACTCCATCCGTTCCTTTCCTATCTTTGATTGCGGAAGTAATACCATATCCATTGCCTAATTTAAATGATTTTATCAAGAAATGGTATAAAAGGGCCTGGAATGGGACGGAGACAGGGGTAAAGATGGGTACAAAAAAGGGCCGTAGCAAAGAACCTGTATTCACAACCGATGAATACAGGTTCAAAATATCTGCTCACTTCACGCTGTAGGTCCGGTAGGTCTCTCCGTCCAGGTTCTTCCACAAAAACGTCCCCCGCTCCGCCACCATGTAGCTGCCCGCGCTGCCCTCCTTGGGGATGGACACGGAGCCCGGGTTCATATACACATAGCCCTCGTGCTCCCGGCAGACAGGCACGTGGAAGTGGCCGTTGAGCAGCACCGTGCCCGGGGCCATGGGGGGCAGGTTCTCCTCGTTCCAGATGTGGCCGTGGGTGGCGTAGAGCCAGACCCCGTCCGCCTCCAGCAGGGCGTAGTCCGCCAGAACGGGGAAGGGGAGCACCATCTGGTCCACCTCGCAGTCGCAGTTGCCCCGCACGGCGGCGATCCGGTCCCTGGCCCCGGCCAGCAGCTCCGCCACGGCCATGCAGTCGTAGTCCCTGGGCAGGGGGTTGCGGGGCCCGTGGTAGAGCAGGTCTCCCAGCAGCAGCAGCCGGTCCGGCTGCTCGGCGGCATAGGCGTCCATCAATTTTCGTACATAGTAGGCGGACCCGTGGAGGTCCGAGGCGATCATCAGCTTCATGGCGTTTCCTCCCTGTTGTTTGGTGCTCTCAGTATACACTATTTTTTCGAAAATTCAACACCGGCCGGATCGTTCCCGTGGAAATCCATTCTCCAAAGACGCAGTCTTCTGCAGGGGCGGGCAATACCCGCCCCTGCGCAGACCCCGCAAGGGTCCATCTGCCGCTGCAAAAAGGGATTCCCCCGGGTCATTCCCCGCCGGGCTCCTCCCCGCCGTAGGGGCTGACATAGCCGGGCGGACAGAGGTGGGCCTCGCTCCACAGCAGCATCTGCCGCAGGACCGGGGTGAAGCTCCGGCCCAGCTCGGTCAGGGAGTACTCCACCCGGGGCGGGATCTCCGGGTAGATCTCCCGGTGGAGGAATCCGTCCCGCTCCAGCTCCCGCAGCTGCTTGGTCAGGGAGGACTGGGTGATCCCGTCCAGCCGCCGCATGAGCTGCCCGAACCGCTGGACCTTGTAGAACGCAACATACCACAAAATCAGGATCTTCCACTTGCCCCCCAGCACCGCCTGCACGCTGGCCATGGGCACGCACCGGGCCATCATGTCCTCGCTCTGAAACTTATTCCCAGCCACAGCCGCCCTCCTCCCGCCGTTTTGGTGCAGTATACACCCTTTCCCCGCAAAAAGCAACCAGCCGTTGGAAACAGCAATGGTACACAAAATCATACTACCACTAAAAAAGTTGCGTAGATAAAAACGAAGCAAGTTACAATTACTAGGCAGAACGACACAATTGGCCAGCCGACCGCCCATTCCCAAGTTTCTTTAAGCCAAAGATCAATCAGAATAACTGGCAACATTGTAATAATATAAACTAGAGCTATCACAAAGAGCAGATAGAGCACCCGCAAGATTAAGCGGATGCGTCGACCTGAAACCAGTTCGGCTGTCGAGGTTAGTGCTTCCATTGGATACATTCCTGGCGCAGTTACTGCGACTAGCGCCATTAAAGTCCCCGAAAGCATATAGCCCGACAATAATAGCATGAGCATTACAAAAATAAAATACAGTAGCGCGTAAAACGGTGTGGCCAAGAAATTAGTCGCCACTGCTGCGGCATAAGTAATTAACACTAACATAATCGGGATTGCTTGCAGAAAAGCCACAACAAAAATCAATAAAGTCGAAATTAATGGGCTCAGTGCATTATAGAGAGCATCACGCAAACGTGGCCGGCTTCCACTAAAGAAATGACGCAAAAGGAAAATCGTTACTAACCACATAACTAGGAACAGGATAACCATAAATACCGTCTGCACTTCGCCCATACCGGTATCGAGGCCGCCCGTCGTCACGGTCGAGATTAGAAGTAATCCCGCCTTGGCAAAGTTACCAATCTGACCATTGGCTAATTCCCCACTAGTTTCGTCGATTGTATCTTTGAATTGCTGGTAGAGATCTTCGCTTAACAAGCCAACACAACCAACGTAAAGCACCGTCATTAATAGAATAAACGGCGCGAAAGTCTTCCAGTTGCGAAAAATGATTTGGAATGTCGTCATCGCATGACTAAGTAGGCCTGGCGTTTCGGTCTTACGTAAATAATCTTCGCGGTAGGAGCGCTTGAAGCTCTTGTGGCGTGGTGGATGCTTGGCGCGATAGTCCTGCACCCGTACGCGCACTTTTTGAAGACCCCGTTTCGCTTTGCGCAAAAACTTCGGCACGCGGCGTGAAGTTTTTTTGGCTGGGCCTACCTGCCGTTGTTTAGCCATAGTTGCTTGTTTCGCTTTGGCCGTTTTGCCAGCCTTAGTATCATTTTTAGAAGGAATTCTTGCCATGCTCAAGTCTCTCAATCCGTTTTTCGATCGGCGGATGGGTGCTGAAAAGGTTATTGACAGCACCTTTGCGCAAAGGATTATTAATGAACAACGCTTCCGTGGCCGGGTTTTGGTGCTTCATGGGACGAGCGTGAGTGTCAAGCTTCTTTAGGGCAGAAATCATTCCTTCTGGATAACGAGTAATGTGTGCTGCCGAAGCATCTGCAAGATACTCACGTTCGCGTGAAACCGCCATTTGCGCCAATGAGGCCGCCAATGGCGCCAAAAGCGATACTAAGAGGACTACAATTAGCCCAATTGGGCTATTATCCTCGTCGTTACCTCGGCTAGTATAAAGCATCATGCGAACTCCTAGATCAGAGATGTAACCCACGATACAGACCAGGCCAAAAGTAATCATCGAGACACGAACATCATAATTCTTCCGGTTGTACATCCTGCTGCATACCTGTCTGTAGCTCTATTTCCTTAC
>CANTDZ010000192.1 GCA_947652665.1 uncultured Clostridia bacterium | reverse complement strand
TACCTCCTGATTTTTCAAGGGTTTCCGGCGTTTGAATGATGTCTACCACACCATTTATACACCATTATCGCATTTAGATACGCTTAGATATATAGAGTTATGGCCATTCGGCCACTCTTTGTCGCTAAGTTCGTAGCGGCGGCTCTTTGTGGTCTGATTTGCATTACATCCCACCACACCATCCGACTCAGGCACTTTGGTGAGATTCAAATTGCCTCACTGCATTTGCCATAGAATCGTCAGTCACATGGACATAGCGGTCCATCGTCGTTTTAATGCTGGCATGGCCGAGCAGTTTCTGCAAAACCTTCGGCTGCATACCGCTCTCAATTGCCCGAGTTGCATAGGTATGGCGAAGCGCGTGCATACAAAATCGCTTGATTCCCGCCTCATCACAAAGCTTATACAGGTGGGTATCGTAGGAGCTATTCTTGTTCGGCATCCCCGTTCGGAAATTGATGAAGACCAGATCCCGCATAACAAGCTGCGATTTAACACCCGTTCGCCGGTCGATATACTCCAGGGTTTGCGAGAGCATTGGAGATTCTTTTCGGTAGGCCCGACTTAACTCCACGCTCTGGAGTATCTCATATGCCCGATTAGTCAAAGGAATCGTTCGATAACTTTGCTGGGTTTTGGGCGGACCAGCCCTCCAAAAGGCTTGCTTATGCCGATACTCCAGCGTCTTATTGACAGTCAAAGTCCGTTTTTCCCAATCAATCGCATCCCATGTCAATCCAATTACTTCACCAGTACGCAATCCCGTTTCTAATATCAGTGCGTATTGCGCGTAGTTATGTGACCTTTGCGCAGTTTCCAAAAACTTCCCCTGCTCTTCCACGGTAAGATACTTGATATCATCCACAGCCCGAACAGGCTTAGAGTAGCGCACTCCATTCATAGGATGCTTAATAATCAGATCGTTCATCAATGCCGATTTAAACATGGTCCCCATCGTAATATATGCTTGGCGAATTGTCGATCCAGCATAATCAGCTTCCATCCTGTTGAGAACGACCTTGCAGTGCATGGGCTTGACATTTGCCAACAACATACCACCAATCACAGGCTGAATATTGTGAACATACCGTTCCCGGTAGTTTCTGCGGGTATTCGGTGCCAAGTCCGCTATCATGTTCTCTTGCCAAAACTCAAACCATGTGTCCACAGTCATATCCGATGGAACAAGAATGTTGTCATGCGTGTCTGCAAATCAAGCTTCCTCCAACCAGTTCCGTGCCTCTGGAAGAGTAGGAACATACTTCTCGTGGCGCTTACCATGCTTGTCTACGAATCTTGCGTAATAAAAACCATCCTTCCTTTGGCAGATGCCCTTACCGCATTCTTTCCCTTTTAAGTTCTTTCCCATGAGGTGCGCTCCTTTCCTACTGCGAGAAAAAGAGCCAATGCAATGGCCCTATTTTATCATAAAAGTCCATATATCTCAATAGGAACTGTATCTATATTACAATTTTTTTGCTAATGAACTCTTCAAATTCCTTTCTCTTGACCAGTCTCTTCGTACCTACATAGAGCGCAAAGGGGCAATTGGGCATACGCAAGAGGCTTTCGATCTTATTTATACCGATATTACTATATTCTGCCGCTTCTCTAATTGTAAGCGTCATTTTCAAATGAATGGGAACCTTTTCAGCCTCTACAGCCATACTGTGGTCCTCCCTCTATATTTCGATTTCAAAATGATTGTAAGAAGTGAGTAGCAGGCGGCAGTTGGCTGGACTGCTCCACGGGTCTTACCCCCAGGGCTTATACTGGTATCTCCCACAGCCTGCGGCGGATTGGTTACCGCTCGGACCATGGCCAAGACAGCGTATCATGATTGAGCATGTGGGTCATCGCCCTAAGTTGCCACAACTTATTTGTGTGCAATGTGCGGCTCACCCGTAACCTCCTCTCTTAGATTGGGATCATGGCCTGCTCCATTCACACGGCTTTCCCTTCTCAGGACCACATGCCTAACGTACCTGCTATCTCTATAAGGGCGCAAGAACCCTATTTATCAAGGTGCAGACGATGCCTTCCCAAAGGCTTTTCACGCCTTTTCATCCCCTTCCCCGAAAAATGTAACGGCTTTTGCCCACAGGCGAGAAATGCCGGCCCATTTATATAAATGAGCCGGCATTTTATTATCTTATCACTATAAAGATTACATTTTCAGCACCTTTTAGGATTTGTGCTGCTGTAGCACCGCAGGATTTTTAGAAGTATTTTGTTTTAAAGTATTTTGTTTTAAAGTGGGTAGAAAAGCAGAGAAAACTATGATATAATAGATAATACACAATTATCCAATGAATTTAGGAGGAACTATGCGTAATAGAATTGTGAATCGCCTCCAAGTTGCTTTTTTTAGCGTGTTTTTTATAATTTCTGTAGTTTTGGTTATGACCCCGTTCATCAGAAGTGTGCCCACTGTACTTCATATGGAAGATCATGCAAGTAATTTGGTAAATATTAGCATGTGGATTGTAACTATGCTTTCAGGCGTTTTTTCTCTTGTGTGCCGCAAACCAGCTTTAAAACACGAGATATATTGCCGAGATCATTACTTTATTGATAGATTAGCCGAAAGAGAAACACTTTTTGCATTTTTAGATACCGAAAGTGAAGAAGCTGGCTCGATGTTTTTTGTGAAGGGCGGAATGTGTAGGGGAAAAACGGTTCTTTTACAACGTTTTGCAGACGATGTCAATCAGATTAAAGGCAAAAACGACTTTCAGAAGCGTTATAAAAGGGTCCATGAATATTCAGCGTACTATATTGCAATTCATCAATCATGTGAAGATATTATACAAGAAATTGGTTTACAGCTGTATGGGGATATGACGCTGAACACTTGTGGAAAGGTGAGTGCTTTTTTAAAAAAGGCAAGTTACCGTAAAAAAGTTGTGTTGCTCATCGACAACATAAGCAGGGCTCAAAACCGCATCGCTATAGAAGCCGCACACGCCCTTCTTTATAAGAATCCCAGTTTAAGAGCCTGTTTAACATCTCCCCGCGCACGTCTTGACGGCTGATTTTTCGCCC
>CANTDZ010000191.1 GCA_947652665.1 uncultured Clostridia bacterium | reverse complement strand
ATTCTTCCACAGTCTCCAGCTGGTATTTCCTGGTATTCGTGTTCTTTCTTTGCTCGAAACGCCCCTGGCGATTTCCCGTTGCGTTTCTGGAACACACGATAAAAAGTTTTCACACTTGAAAATCCGGATTTTTCCGAAATATAGGGAATTGGTGAATTGGTATTCCTGAGAAGCCATTCTGCCTGATTCAGACGTAAATCAACCAGGTATTGATGGAAGGATACTCCAACTTGTTTATGGAAGCTATGGGAAAAATATGACGCATTAAAGCCGAGACTTTGCGCGCAGTCTTTTGCAGTGATTTCTTCCAGATAGTGTCTGGAAAGGTATTCCAATGCCCGACGAATCATATTTTCATTGGGGCCCTGCTTCTGCAAATCCCGGCTGGGCAAATCGCGCACTACGTACGCTGTAATTTCCATCAGTTTTGAGAATATCAGCAGTTCCCATCCTGGTTCCCGGTCCTGATTAATCTGATACATGGCTTCAAGAAGGCTTTTGATACATTCCCTGGACTCTGGGCTCCATAGGACACTATGACTTTCCACCATGGAAAAGGAATTGGCGTATGAAGCCAGGTTGGGGTTTGTGAAAATCACCGATGGTTCAAAATCCAGGGCAAGATGCGTCGAGCCAGATTCAGGAAACACGCAGTGGCTCTCTTGCGGACCGATAATGACGATATCCCCCTCACGCAAGGTATAGCTTTGCCCTACAATTCCAACCTCTGTTTTCCCGGTAACACCCAACAGGATTTCAACTGCGTCATGCCAGTGATATAGGAAGGAAGCGGAATCCTTTTGGATTGCTACGCCCCAGGGAAGCCCTTCCGGTGAAAACTGTGTTTGAAATAGGGAATGAATCCTGCCGGTTTTGCCCATAAGCTGCTTCTCCTTCACTTCCTGATTTCTTTAAGCAGGCCAGAAAAAACTAAAAGACAATTTGTTTTCCTGTTTTTGCCGACTCATACACAGCATCTAAAATCTTTGTGACGGTAAATGCCTGCTCCGGCCTTACCACCAGTTCGCCAATCCCATCGATGGCATCCAGCCAAACCTTGCATTCCACATCGGCGGCTTCCACATTTTTCCCCGGGAACAGGTCTACGCCGCCAGCCTGTGTGTTCACATCTATTTTGACCTGCTTGTTGGCCATGATCTTGTTTATGTACAGTTTTTCATTATTTTCCCCGCCAACACCGGTCAATTCCGCACCGGCCTTCGTGCCGCACAAATAAGAAGCGGCGCAGCGTTCTTCCGTAGAGTTCAGAACCCACGAGGCGTCAATCGTGATAAGCGAGCCGTCCTTCATTGTAACAAAGGCAAAAGCGGAATCCTCCACTTCATAAGTTTTAGGGTCCCAGGGCCCCATGCCGTTGCCCTGCATATGCGGCGGCAGTGTTGGGCCCAACTTGTTGAATGTCACGCCAGTTACAGAAGCCGGTTCGTAATTATCCATAAACCACAGGGTCAAATCCAGAGAATGCGTCCCAATATCGATCAGCGGCCCGCCGCCCTGCTTGGATTTGTCCGTAAATACGCCCCAGGTGGGTACGCCGCGCCGCCGCAGGGCATGGGCCTGTGCATAGTAGATGTCGCCGATTTCCCCTTCTTCGCACAGCCGCTTAAGGGCCTGGCTGTCCGGGCGGAAACGGTTCTGATAGCCAATGGTAAACATCTTTCCAGATTTTTCCCATGCCTCCATCATCCGCTGTGCATCTTCTACCGTGGCAGCCATGGGCTTTTCGCACATGACATTTTTTCCCGCCCCTAAGGCCGCTACGGAAATCTCACAATGGGCTACGTTGGGGGTCAGCACGTATACGATGTCAATGTCGTTTTCCGCGAGGAGGTCATGATAGTCGGTGAATATTTTAGCTCCGTCCGCACCATGTTTTTGAGCCGCTGTCTGCGCCCGTTCCGGGATAATGTCACAAAAAGCAACCATCTCCACACGGTCTTTTGCCTTGCTCAATGCGGGAAAATGTTTTTGATTGGCAATACCCCCGCAGCCGATGATACCGATTTTGTGTTTCATAAGATAATCTCTCCTTTCCAGTTTTACCATTCTATCCCCTTGAACTGCCGGAATCCCTGCATACTTCTCTGCACACTGGCAAACTGGCTTTCCATGCGGGTGGCATCCTGCTCCAGAATGATATATTCGGCGCTTGTATATGCATTTGCCGCATCTATAATTTCCTGAATCGGCATAATCCCCATGCCGATTTCTGTAAAGGCGGTGCTGCGGATGTACCGGGCTTGGGCAGCATCCACCTCGGTGATGACGTGCTTGCCGCCATTTTTGGCGTAATCGCTGCCGCCATCGATGCCGGCGGACTCGCCGGGCTTCATCTCGTAGTCCTCTGGCTTCAGGCCGATGGTGTTGATGGGGGCCAGGCTGTCCCAGGCGAAATCCTTCTGATGAACCAGTTTCACTCGCTTGCCAAAATGTTTAAGCATTTCTACTGGCGAAAAACCCGCGCGCATGACCCAGAAGGTATCAAGCTCTAATGACAGATACTGGGGGTCCGTGTTTTCAACGATATAGTCCAGGATGCTTTTCCCGTTGAAAGTACGGAACTCGTGGTCATGGTTGTGGTAGAGAAAGGTGAAACCTTCTTCATGGCACGCTTTGCCCACTTTGTTGAAGAACTCACATTGGTGCATCAAATCATCGTAAGTGGTAAAGCGCCCCATGGGGTTTACGATGTTTCCATTCCCCAAGGTGCGGTTATACTGGAAAACCGCTTTAAGGTCTGCTTTTTCCATGGGGAAAATATGGGCGCTGACCACCTGCGCCCCCAGCTTGTCAAAGGAAGCTTTCAAGGTGTCCGCGCTCACCCCAAAGCCGCAGCCCGGGTCTTTTATGGCGTTGTGGTTGCAAACCTCCAGGTGGCGATAGCCCAGCCCTGCCACACGCTCTACTGCGGCCAGAGGATCTTTTGCCATTTCTTCACGGACAGAGTACAAAATCAGGCCAACTTTTAACATACGGATTATTCCTCCTTGCTCTTAGGGATTTTATATAGCCCATGCCATAATTTTAGCAAATTTGGCATAATCTTTTCAATCCCATTTCTATAGGAGCCGTTCTCATTTTGTTTGTTGTTTGGAATC
>CANTDZ010000190.1 GCA_947652665.1 uncultured Clostridia bacterium | reverse complement strand
CGTTGTAAGCCTTGGGACGGTTCAGGGTGACCTTCATGATGTTGGGCTCGACCATATCGACCAGCAGGGTCTCATACTTGGGATAAGTGGCAGGAGCAGGATACTTGATGTTCATGGGAATCATCCTCCTAAAATATTTTTTTGGCCATCGGCCAAGAGTATTTTGGCTGCGCCTGCCGGCCCCGAAGGACCGGCAAGCGGTAGTCATCCAAAATCAGGCAGATCTAGGTCTGGTTGGACGCAGATCAGTTGGTGTTGCCGTTGGCAGCAACATACATACCGTGGATGAGGTACTGGATGTCGCCGGAGCCCTCGATGTTGGGGGCGATGGCAGCGTCGCGGACGAAACGCTCAGCCTGGTACTCGTCGCAGACACCATAAGCGCCCATGGCGTTGACAGCCATGGTAGCCACGTTGGTGGCGACCTCAGCGGCATAGCCCTTAGCCTGCGCGGTACGGGCCTGGACAGCACGCATGGTGGCGATGTCGTCGTTGGCGAAGTGGTTGTGATCGCAGTAGTCAGCAGCTTCCAGCAGCAGCAGCTCAGCGGTGTGAGCATAGGTCAGCATGGTGGACAGACGCAGCTGGGTGGTGGGGAACTTGGTGATGGACTTGCCGCGGTGCAGCTTCTCCTGGCAGTACTTCAGAGCGATGTCGGCAGCACCCAGAGCGGTACCAACGAACACGGCGGTGAAGCCCAGCTTACCATAAGCGGTGGTGCCCAGCAGCTGGGTGAAGCCGTCGCCGGGCTTGCCCAGGATCTGGTCCTCGGTGACCACGATGTCGTCCATGAAGATGTCATAGACGTGGGAGCCGCGATAGCCGATCTTCTCCCAGGGAGTGGAGATGGAGTAGCCCTTGCAGAACTTGTCGATGACCAGGCCGGTGACCAGATCCTTGCCGGACTCCTCGTCCTTGAGCAGAGCGAAGAGCACGCAGGGGCCGTCATAAGCAGCGTTGGAGATGAAACGCTTCACGCCGTTGAGCTTGTAGGTACCGTCGGCCTGCTTCTCCAGACGGGTCTTGAGCATCTTGGGGTCGGAGCCGGTGTCAGGCTCGGTGAAGGCGAAGGAGACGGTCTGCTCGCCGCGGCAGCAGGGAGCCAGATACTTCTGCTTCTGCTCGTCGTTGGCATACAGGTCCAGAGCTTCCAGGCCCAGGATATACACGTCCAGGCACTTGCCCACGGAGGGGGACACACGGCTGATCTCCTTGATCACGATGGCCTGCTCTACGTGGCCCATGCCCATGCCGTCATACTCCTCGGGGAAGGAGATGCCGATGAAGCCGCACTCAGCCATCTGCTCGTGGATGTCGTGGGGCAGCTGGGGATGCTTCTCACCAGTGCTGACCTCGACCATCTCGCCGGCCTCGATCTCGTCGATGCGGGGCTGCAGGATATTCTCGGCAAAATCCTTGGCCAGATCCTCGATCATCTGCTGGTCTTCATTCAGTAAAAATTCCATAATCGTATTCCTCCTGTTAAATAATGCACGTAATGCACGAAAGCGGCTGTCTCTATCTCTGCCAAAAGAAAAGGATACAAACAGCGCCCAGGCACGAGAAGAATGCCCAGAGCGCAGTTCTCCCTTCGGGCACCTTCTTTTACAAAAGTATTATATCATAAGAAGTCAGGGGGCACATGCCATATATTGATTATTTTTGGAATCCAGAGTAGTCAATCCATACTATGGCAGGCGCTTTCTTGGTAAAAATGGGAGAAAGTACAAAAAGCCCTTGACGAACGCCATACAATAAGGTAAGATAGGATAGAATCTCACACTGGCCTCGTCTGCGCATTGCGGCGGCTGGTGTGGGTCTCGCGGGCGCGGGCGCGTCCGCCGCACTGGAATTTTATCGCTCCAGGCAGGGAGCAATATTTTATAAAGAATAAGGAGTTGTTTTACCATGGAAGTTAAAACAGTAGGGGTATACGGTGCCGGCCTGATGGGCAGAGGCATCGCTCAAGTGGCCCTGGAGGGCGGCTATGACGTCGTGCTTTACAATCACCGTACCCCCACCCTGGAGAAGGGCGTGGCCGGGATCAAGAAGGGTTTTGATAAAAAGATCAGCAAGGGCAAGATCGATCAGGCCCAGGCCGATGCATGGCTGGGGAAGCTGAAGGCAACCACCGACATCAATGACCTGAAGGACGTGGATATCGTCTTCGAGGCCATGGTGGAGAACATGGAGCTGAAGAAGGAGGCTTTCGCCAAGATGGCCCCCATCATCAAGCCCGAGGCGATTTTCGTCTCCAACACCTCCTCCCTGAGCATCACCGAGCTGGCTGCCGCGGCTGGCCGTCCCGAGAAGTTCTTGGGGATGCACTTCTTCAGCCCGGTGCCTGCCATGAAGCTGGTGGAGATCATCAACGCCTATGACACCTCCGAGGACACCATCGAGACCGGTAAGGCCGTTGCCGAGCGTTTTGGCAAGGAGTACGTCACCGTGACCGACGTGCCCATGTTCATCGCCAACCGTGTCATGTGCCCCATGATGAACGAGGCTGCCATCCTGGCTGGGGAGAACGTGTGCTCCTATGAAGACATCGACAAGGCTTGCGAGCTGGGTTACAACCAGCCCATGGGTCCCCTGAAGCTGGCAGACGCCATCGGCATCGACGTGATGATCGAGGTCATGGAGTCCCTGTATCAGGAGACCGCCGACTCCAAGTATCGCCCGGCACACCTGTATAAGGTGCTCTACCGCGCTGGCCGTCTGGGCCGGAAGAGCGGTCACGGGTTCTATGATTACGAGTAATACATACTCATTATATTTAAGGAAAAGCCGTCCCTTCGGGGGCGGCTTTCTTATGTATAAAAAAGAGAGAGGCTTTCGCCTCTCTCTTCCGGGGTTTAATTGTGAGGGATTTAGTGAGTAACAGGAGCGGGCCAACCGGTTGTCATTGCGGCTGCATCAATCTTATTTGCATTCTTGAATCCATCCAGCTTCCCGTTGTCATCTACAAAAATCGCCTTGACGAGCCAGTCACTACCATCCTTCTCAACGATCACAACTGCGTTATAATCGCGGTCAACTTCGTTGTAGGTATTAACATCTGTGCTGGTTCCTTGTTCTTCCTTGCTGGTGTTCACACCAACAATAGCAGGATCATCCAAAA
>CANTDZ010000189.1 GCA_947652665.1 uncultured Clostridia bacterium | reverse complement strand
CAAGCTTTCGTCCACTCTACTGTCTTTTCGATGGCAGTAGAGTGGACGAAAGCTTGGATGGATAATGAAGCGGTTGCCGATGTTATGGACAGGCAGATACAAGAATTTTTGAATGGGATATGAGAGGTAATTATGCGCACAACAGATGAAATCAAGCAGGAAATATTTTCTCTGATTCGGGAGTACCGAGAGGTAGAAGATTCATTCAAAAAGCCCTTTGCGCCTGGACAGAGGATACCCTATTGCTCCCGGGTCTACGATGCGGAGGAGCAGATAAACCTGGTGGATTCTGCACTAGAATTCTGGCTGACCGCTGGACGCTTTTGCCAGGAATTTGAACGTGGGCTGGCCGATTTTCTCGGCGTAAAGCATGTGGCAGCGGTGAACTCTGGTTCGTCCGCAAACCTGCTGGCGTTCATGACATTGACCTCTCCCCTTCTGAAGGAGCGTGCCATTCAGCGGGGCGATGAGGTGATTTGCGTGGCGGCGGCGTTTCCTACCAGTGTCACCCCAATTTTGCAATTTGGCGCGGTGCCTGTTTTCGTGGACGTGAAATTAGGCACTTACAATATTGATGTTTCTATGCTGGATGAGGCGCTCTCGCCTAAGACAAAATGCGTGTTTCTGGCGCACACGCTGGGCAACCCCTTTGATTTGAAAACAGTAAAGGATTTCTGTGACAAGCACGATTTGTGGCTGATTGAGGACAACTGCGACGCCTTGGGAGCGGCTTATGACATGGGCAGCGGCTACCAAAAAACCGGAACTATTGGTGACTTGGGCACCTCCAGCTTTTACCCCGCCCACCACCTGGCTATGGGCGAAGGCGGGGCCGTCTATACAAATAATGATTTGTTGGGTCGCATCATGATCTCCATGCGCGACTGGGGCCGGGACTGCGTCTGTCCTCCCGGCATGGACGATACCTGTGGGCATCGTTTCGAGGGGCAGTATGGCGAGCTGCCCAAGGGATACGACCACAAGTATGTGTATTCGCACTTTGGTTACAACCTAAAAATCACTGATATGCAAGCAGCAGTGGGCTGTGCGCAGCTGAAGAAATTGGATGGCTTTATCGAGAAGCGCCGGGCGAATTGGCTGGTATTGCGTGACGGTCTTGCGCAGGCAGAGGGCAAGCTGATTCTGCCGTACCATGAGGAAAAGGCTTGGCCCAGTTGGTTCGGCTTTTTGCTGACGGTGCGGGAGGGTATCGACCGGGAAAAGGTGGTGCGGTACATAGAGGGAAAAAGCGTGCAGACCCGTATGCTGTTCTCGGGAAATCTGCTGCGGCACCCGTGCTTTGACGAACTGCGCAAGGCAGGCACGGGCTATCGAGTTGTGGGCGATTTGGAGAATACTGACAGGATTGTAAAGGATACGTTCTGGGTCGGGGTGTACCCGGGGATGACAAATGAAATGCTGGAGTATATGCTACAAATCATTTTGGAGGCTGTAGAGCAATGAAAACCGCTGTTGTGACCGGGGCGAATGGGTTTATAGGCAGCGCCGTGGTACGGGAATTGCTACAGCATGGCCATGCAATTTTTGCTCTGGGCAGGGAGAATTCCCGCGATAATATTCCCCAAGATAGCCATGTCACATTTGTTCCCTGCGACCTGTCTGAAATGAGGGAACTGCCTAAAAAGTTGCCGGAGAAGCAATACGATATATTATATCACATTGCTTGGGACGGCAGTGCCGGCATTGCCCGTGGGGACACGGTTTTACAGCTGAAAAACGCCCAATGGACGGTAGATACTCTCTATGCTGCAAAAGAATTGAACTGTAAGCGTGTCATTTGCGCTGGAAGCATTATGGAGCATGAGGCGATGCTATCTGCCTATACGCAAGGAGTAAAGCCGGGAATTGGTACGATTTATGGCGGCGGCAAGCTGGCTGCCCATGTGATGTCTCTCCCTATAGCGGTACAACTGGGCATAGACATCCTTTGGGCAGAGATTACAAATGCATATGGGCCAGGGGAAATCAGTCCCCGGTTGGTAAATAGCACGATTCAAAAGTGTCTGCGAGGGGAATCCCCACAGTTTACATCTGGGACACAGAATTATGATTTTGTCTACATAGACGATGTCGCCCGTGCATTTCGGTTGATTGGGGAAAACGGAAAGCCATTCTATGAATACACAATTGGCAGTTCTACAGCACGGCCCTTGAAAGAATTCCTGCTGGAAATGCAGCGTGCGGTTGCACCGGAGATTCCTTTCAGGTTTGGCGATGTGCCATTTACAGGCGTCAATTTGCCCCTTTCGGAATTTGACTGTTCCCAGATGGAAAAAGATACAGGCTTCCGGGCGCAAATTGATTTTGCAGAAGGGTGCAGGCGCACGGCGGAGTGGTGGAAAGGAAGGATGAAATGAATCAGAAATTCGCATTCCATGAGACAGGAATTCCGGGGCTGGTGGAAATCGAAGCTTTTAACACCGATGATAATCGCGGCTCATTCACAAAGGATTACTCGAAAGAAATTTTTGAGGCTAATGATATCCAGTTTGACTTAGCGGAAGTTTTTTATACAACGAGCAAAAAAGGAGTTATCCGTGGGTTACATTTCCAACGGGTTAAAGAACAAGCCAAGCTGGTGCGGTGCGTCCAGGGGCACATTTGGGATGTTGTAGTGGATTTGCGAAAGGACGGTCCGACTTTCAAAAAGTGGCTGGCGTTTGATTTGACGGGGGAGAACCATAAGGAGCTGTTGGTGCCCAAGGGATGTGCCCATGGCTTTCTCGTACTGGAAGATGCAGTCGTGGTTTATAAGTGCGATGAGAAGTTTTACCTGGAGTATGACGATGGGATATCGTGGAATGACGCCAATATAGGAATTGAGTGGCCGCTTGAGAAAGTTGGAGGAAGAGAACAAATAATTTTGTCTGAAAAGGACAAGGGTTTGCAAACCTTTGAGACATTTATGAATATGTACGGTGAGTTTTAATATGAATGTTTTAGTTGTTGGCTGCGGTCTGACCGGCTCTGTGATTGCCCGGGAGCTTGCGGAAAAAGGCAACCGCGTCACCATATGGGAACGCCGCAACC
Source organism: uncultured Clostridia bacterium (assembly GCA_947652665.1). GTDB lineage: Bacteria > Bacillota > Clostridia > Oscillospirales > Acutalibacteraceae > Acutalibacter. The sequence goes on along the minus strand of CANTDZ010000189.1, from coordinate 72 downwards.
ACATTGGCGGCAATATGTACGACTATATGGATGAACACGGATTCCTTGTGCAGAAATATGGGCCTCATACAT
>CANTDZ010000188.1 GCA_947652665.1 uncultured Clostridia bacterium | reverse complement strand
GAGCAGGTACGCTATGATGGAAACAGCAGAAAACGGGCGGCAGTCCAAGAAAAGAAGAATAACCGCCAGTATTTTTCTGGACTGGGTGGAGGAATTGGTGATTGCCCTCTCGCTTATTGCCGTGGTGTTCACTTTTTGTTTCCGTGTCATCACGGTATCGGGGACGTCAATGGTGCCGAATTTTGAGGATGGCGACCGCATTTTGGTAGTCAACACGCACTCGGTGCCTAAGCAGGGAGAGGTAGTGGTGATCGTCAACGTGCTGGATGAGCCTATTATCAAGCGTGTGATCGCTACGGAAGGCCAGACGGTCGATTTTGATTATGCCTCCCGTGCCGTATTGGTCGACGGCCAGCCTGTAGATGAGACTGCTTTCGGCTTGGAAAACGGCATCACGGAGTACCCGTACACCTCCTTTGAGCTGGTGGATTTTCCTCAGACCGTGCCAAAGGGCTGTATTTTTGTCCTGGGGGATAACCGGGCCGTGTCCGAGGACAGCCGATACCAAATCATCGGCATGGTAGACCAGCGCGACGTTTTAGGGAAAGCTGTCTTTCATGTGTTCCCGCTGAATAGGCTGGGGCCGGCATAATATTTTTACGAAAGGGTGAGTGGCTTGGAGGAAACACAACGCATGGAAAACCAGCCCCAAAAGAGTTTTAACAGCTCTGTGCTGGAATGGGTGGAGACGGTAATATTTGCAATCATGTTCGTATCCGTGGTGTTCACCTTTGCGGCAAGGGTCATTACCGTGGATGGGCGTTCAATGGAGCCCACGTACTATCACGGAGATCGGGTGTTGGTGTCCGGCTTTGCCGGCGAGGTAGAGCAGGGGGACGTGGTTATCGTCGTCCATGCCTTACAGGAGCCCATTATCAAACGCGTGGTGGCTACCGAAGGGCAGGTCGTGGACTTTGATGACGCATCGGGAGAGGTCACTGTAGATGGCGTGGCACTGAAGGGCGAGATGTTTGGCATTGAAAACGGCATCACCTATCTGCCGGACGCGCCCGGCCAGGTCTTGGATTTCCCCCAAACCGTGCCGGACAACTGCCTGTTCGTACTAGGCGACAATCGGGGCAACTCGACGGACAGCCGTTTTGTTTCGGTAGGCATGGTTGACCATAGGAACATATTGGGGAAAGTGGTGTTCAATCTCTATCCTTTCTCTAAAGTAGGACGGCCTGCGTAAGGAGGGATAGCATGGGCGAAGTGATGTCAGTACAATGGTTTCCAGGCCATATGGCGAAGACCCGTCGGAAAATCGCCGAGGATTTGAAGTTGGTAGACGTAGTGGCGGAGATTTTGGATGCCCGCATCCCGAAAAGCAGTGCAAACCCCGTACTGCGGGATATTATCCGCTCAAAGCCGCGCGTGGTGCTGCTCAATAAAAGCGATATGGCCGACCCAAAGGAGACAGCTAAATGGACAGCCCACTTTCAAAAGCAGGGATTGAAAGCCATCCCCATTGAAAGCAAAACGGGGAAGGGGATTCCGGCTTTTTATAACGCTGTACGGCAGGTTTTAGCCGAACAGATCGCCGCATGGGAGCGCAAGGGTATGGTCGGCCGACCCATCCGCGTGATGGTGCTGGGGGTACCTAACGTGGGGAAATCTTCCTTTATCAACCGCATCATTGTCAAAGGCGGCGCAGGTAAGGCCGAGGTGCGGGACAAGCCCGGTGTTACCCGTCAGAACCGCTGGTTCACAGTAGGCAAGGGCTTTGAATTGTTGGATACGCCCGGAGTGCTGTGGCCTAAATTTGAAGACCCAGTGGTGGGCGAACATCTTGCCTTTACGGGCGCTGTGAAGGATGAAATTTTGGATTTGGAAGGTTTAGCCTGCCGGTTGTTAGAGCTTTTGCAAGAGCTGTACCCGAAAAATTTGCAGGACCGCTATAAATTGCAATTAGACCCTCAACAGCCATTGCAGGGTTATGAGCTGTTGGAGCGCATTGGCCGCAACCGGGGGATGCTGATCTCCGGTGGGGAAATCAACACCGAGCGTGCTGCAATTACCCTGCTGGACGAGTACCGGGGCGGCAAGCTGGGTGCCATTACACTGGAACAGGTAAAAACGCCCTAGGAGGGAGCCTTTTGGAGCATTACGAATATGAACGCCAGGCTGCGGCGCGAGGTTACAAGGCGGTCTGCGGCATAGATGAGGCTGGGCGCGGACCTTTAGCAGGGCCAGTGTGCGCGGCAGCCGTCATTTTGCCTATGGATTGCGAGATTGCTGGGCTGGACGATTCCAAAAAGCTGACAGAGAAAAAAAGGGGGCAGCTTTTTGATGTAATAATGGAAAAGGCCTTGGCTTATGGTATTGGCTGGGCCGATGAGCGGGAAATTGACGATCTTAATATTTTGCAGGCGACCTTTCTGGCTATGGGCCGGGCTGTAGAAGCCTTGCAGATTCCCCCGGACTGGGCTATGGTGGACGGCAACCGTATGCCGCCGCTGTCGGTTCCTGGCGAGACAATCGTTAAAGGGGACAGCAAGTCGGCCAGTATCGCGGCAGCGTCTATTTTGGCTAAGGTGAGCCGGGACCGCCTGCTGCGGGAAATAGATGGCAAATACCCGCAATATGGGTTTGCAAAGCACAAGGGATACGGCACGAAGGCTCACTATGAGGCTATCAAGCAGTATGGGCTGCTGCCGGTACATAGGCGGAGTTTCCTTAAAAATCTCTCGGAGAAATAAAGCGGGGGTGTTCGTATGGAGAAAAGGACATCAGCCGTACTGGGCAGGCTGGCAGAAGGCTACGTGGCGCAGCACTTACAGGAACAGGGCTGTGAAATCGTTGGGCAGAATTATCACTCGAGGTTCGGAGAAATTGACATTATAGCTCGGCGGGGAGATATGCTTTTGTTTGTAGAAGTCAAGGCCCGCGAGGGGGACAGCCTGGTTTCACCGTTGGAAGCCGTTACGCGCAGCAAGCAGAAAAAGCTCCTGCTTACCGCGAGGAAATATTTGATGGAACATCCCGGCCCATTGCAGCCACGTTTTGATGTGGCCGCCGTGTATATGAAAGCAGGGCGGATCGTAAAAATGGATTATATTGAGAACGCCTTTCTGGCATAAGGGGGTAAATGTTTATGCGCTATTTCGACCTTCACTGTGACACAATGACGGAATGCTTTCTTCACGACAAGC
>CANTDZ010000187.1 GCA_947652665.1 uncultured Clostridia bacterium | reverse complement strand
AGAAGTTTATGCAAACGACCGGGTCCGCGGGGGCCTACTCTATGCTTTACTTTGAAAGGTGTGTACAAAATATCTTGCGAATCTAGTAGAAATTATTTATAATATACATATGTATTTTCGTGCGTTTACACAATATAGCCCCAGAACCTGAAGCAGCTGTGGCCATAGAAAAGGGGGCGTTTTTACGAAAGAGAAATTGTGGACAAAAGAGTTCATCCTATCCACGCTCATCCTGCTTGGCTGTCACATGGGGCCTTACTTGGCGTTATCGGTCATATCCATATACGGGAAACAGCTGACGGGTTCCGACACGCGGGCGGGTATGATGGTTTCCATATTCCCATCATCCGCTGTATGCCTGCCTCTAAGAGCGGGGTGGCAAACGCCGTTTTTTACGCAGCAGGAGACCTGGGCGTTGTCATAGGCGCGACCCTATGGGGAGTCATTTCCAACCTGAGTTCTTATGGGACGATGTTTGTTATGGCATCGGTGGCTGTGCTTGTGGGCGTTCTGCTGGCAGTGATACAGCTAAAGGTGTATGCGGGGCAGGAAGCCATTTCACAGGATAAATAAGGCTTCGCGTTCCTGATAAGCATTTGCCATCCGATGAATTACGTTATGATAAGATATCAATGTTGACTTCCCTGGATTAACCCTATATAATGAAGTCAAAAATAGCAGGAGGGGCACCATGGACAAACTACTATATGGCGCGGCCTATTACGACGAATATATGCCCGAGGAGCGCCTGGAAACAGATATGCAGATGATGCGTGAAGCTGGCATGAACCTCATCCGCATTGCAGAGAGCACCTGGGCCACGGAGGAGCCCAGGGGGGGCGTGTTCGATTTTCATCATGTTACCCGGGTGTTGCAGGCGGCGGAGAAGCATGGCATCTCGGTCATTGTGGGCACGCCTACTTATGCGGTGCCGCCCTGGCTGGCGGCGAAATATCCGGAAATCTTAGCGGTGACAGAGCAGGGCCGGGGCAAGTACGGGCGCAGGCAGAATATGGACATCACCCATGCCGCCTACCGGTTCCACGCCGAGCGCGTCATACGGGAGCTGATGAAGGTATGCAGTGGGTACGGCTGTGTCATAGGCTACCAACTGGACAACGAGACCCATCATTATGACACCTGCGGCCCCAATGTGCTGAAGGGCTTTACGGCTCACCTGCGGGAACGCTTTGGGACAGTGGAAGCCATGAACCGGGCCTTTGGCCTTGATTACTGGAGCAACAGCTTGGACGCCTGGGAGAACTTGCCCGACCCCACGGGTTCCATCAATATCAGCTACCGGGGGGAGTTTGAAAAGTACCGCCGGGGGCTGGTGGCGGATTTCCTTCGCTGGCAGGCGGGCATTGTCTCGGAATACCTGCACGATGGGCAGTTCCTTACCCATAACCTGGACTTTGACTTCCGTGGTTCCTCCTTTGGCATCCAGCCCGATGCCGACCACCGTGCCATTGCCGATGTGGTGGATATCGCCGGGTGCGACATCTACCATCTTTCCCAGGAGAAACTGGACGGGAAACAAATCGCCTTTTGCTGTGACGAAACCAGGAGCCTCAAAAATGGGAATTTCCTCGTGCTGGAGACCCAGGCCCAGGGCCATCCTCATTGGACACCGTTCCCGGGACAGCTGCGCTTGCAGGCTTTCAGCCACCTGGCAGGCGGAGCCAACTGTGTGGAGTATTGGCACTGGCACTCTATCCACAATTCCTTTGAGACTTACTGGAAGGGCGTGCTCAGCCACGATATGCAGCCCAACGCCGTATACCGGGAGGCCTGCACCATCGGCGCGGACTTTGACCGCCTGAGCCCGCATCTTGTGGGCCTGCAAAAGAAAAACCGGGTGGCCATCTTAGCCAGCAATGAGAGCCTGACGGCCCTGGAGTGGTTCTCCCACACCATCGGTGGTCAAATCGACTATAATGTGCTGCTGCGTGCCCTGTATGATGCCCTTTTCGATTTGAATGTGGAGTGCGACATCCTTTTCCCCCAGGACCGGGACCGTTTCGCCGCCTATGACCTGCTGGTAGTGCCTGCCCTTTATTGTGCCGATGACGGCCTTCTGCTGGCGCTGAAAGATTATGTAAAAGAAGGCGGCAATCTGGTCGCCACCTTCAAAACAGGTTTTTCCAACGAATATGCCACCGTGGCCCATGACCGCCAGCCCCATCTGCTCACGGAGGTCTTTGGCTTGGAATACGATGAGTTTACCATACCGGAGAATGTGAGCCTTACCGGTGACGGGTTCGACCTCACCCGCGAGGAGCGTGGACTGCAAAGCTGGATGGAGCTTATCACTCCCACTACGGCACAGACCCTCTCCCGCTATGACCATCCCTATTGGGGGGCCTACACCGCTGTTACGGAAAACGAATATGGCAAGGGTACGGCATCTTACCTGGGCGCTTGGCCTACGGAAGCATATCTGCGGGCGTTCTTTACCCGGCGTCTGAAGGCCATGGGCCTTTGGGGGCCGGGGCAGGAAGCCGTTGTGAGTATCCGCAGCGGGGTGAACCGGTTGGGAAAGAGAGTTCATTACTATTTCAATTATTCTATGGAGGAAAAAGAGCAGGTCAACCTGTACGGCGAATGCACTGAACTGCTTTCGGGTAGGGGGGTGCAGCCTGGGGAAGCTGTTTTATTGCCGCCCTGGGGCTTTGCGATTTTGGAGGAGTGAGGGGAACGGGTTTCGTTCTTGGGGTGTTCTTTGTTTTGCGGGGCAGATTTTGGGCAGGCGGCCCCGCCTTACTGTATTTCTTTGACAGCCCTCTTAAAAATTGCCATAGAAAATTGCGAAAGCAGCCCTGCATTTGCAAGAGCCACTTTCAATCTCTGAGCGATATGTGGTGCCGAATTGATATCCGCATATTTAAGGGACACACATTCAAATATCATTTTTTGCAGAGCGCTTTTGCCACGGTCGAGGCTGTCCATTTGCCTGCCGATCTCGTTCTCCATTTTACGAACCTGCACACTGGGAGCTGTGTCTGACGTGACAGGAATCTGTATCATCTCGGGGTTGGCAATCACCCGGTTAAGCAGTATAGTGATGTCAGCCAGCAGTTCCTCATCCAGCTTGTGAATCACAGTGTGGCAATCAGCGATGGAGCATACCCATCGCTGCTGGCACTTTTGAAACCGGCTGTCATGGCGGCGGTTCATTTCTTGACC
>CANTDZ010000186.1 GCA_947652665.1 uncultured Clostridia bacterium | reverse complement strand
CCGCCGTCTTGCCAAAGATTATGAGATATCTGTCCCTTCTGCTCAGGCCCTTTGTTTTATTGCTGCTTTTCGTACTTTACTCAAATGGTTTTTGCCTATTGGTACAGGTTCTTATTCCTCATCCAGCCGCTCAATCTTGAACACTACAGGCCGGGTGCCGTCGTTGCAGCAGGCAATCATCATCTTCTCGTCATTGGTCCAGCCGTCCATAATAGACCCGCCCTGGATAGCCGTGTACACATAGCGGTTGATGGCGTCCCACGCCTCCATGCAGAACTTGCCCCCGTTCATGGTCTGGTAGCCACGGCTGTCGATGATGAATTCCTGGCCCACCTCAAACATGGGGCAGGGGCCGGACTTGGGGTTTGCCAGATACTTTTCCTGCAAATCCTCATAACATTCCTTTTTGATGACCGTGATTTTTACCTTGTGCTTCATGATTTGTTCCTCCTATTAATGATATATATTTTTGCCAAATTCATAGGCTTTTTCTAACCAGTCTGTCTTTTCAATAGCCGCCTCCCCGCTAGAACCCCCACAGCCGCCTGCCAGCAGCATTCCTTTGTCCTGGAACCCTAAATAATGCACCAGTGCGAAGCGGTAGTAGCTCTCTGCCTGCTGGAACGTCCAGAAGAAATTGTCGGCGGCGGTCATCAGCAGGGCGCAGTCCTTGTCGGGGTACTTCTCGTAGCGACCCAGGGGCGGCGCGGGGTCGTAGGCGGCAATGCCATACAGGCGTTCAATAAACGCTTTCATCCGCGCGGTAATCGTCCAATAATATAGAGGCGACGCAAACACCAGCGCGTCCGCCCACTCTATTTTCGGCACGATTTCCCCGAAGCCGTCTTTGAGAACACAGGGCTTGCCGTGGCGGCAGGCGTTGCAACCCAGGCACGGTTCCACCTTTGTCTCCAGCAGGGAGACCCTCTCAATCTGATGCCCAACTTCATGCGCGCCCCGGATGAAGGCATCGGTCAGCTGGGCCGTGTTGCCGCGAGGGCGGCCCCCACAAGAAATTACCAGAATTTTTTTCATACACTCACGTCCTTTCCGCACGGAACAGGTCAGCCAGCATGGAAACCGCGCTGCCCACCATGTCCTCGATTTTTCCATCGTCATACTGCCCCGCCCAGCGCAGGGGCGCGCCCTCTGCCAGAATGTAGGCCATGCGCAACATTTCCTCCACCGAATAGCGCCGGGTGACAGTGCCCGCTTCCACGCCCTGGGTGAGAAGCTGGCGAAGGATATGGTCTATCTCCTGCCCGTTCACGGCGACCTTTTCCGCCAGCAGTTCGTCCCGCATACCGCTGGCAATGGCTACCCGCTGCAGCGCCTGGCCCCCTTGGGTGGAGGCCGTAATCATGTACGTCACTAGCGCCTGGAATTTTTCCAATGCGTCCATGTCCGCGTGCTCTAGTTCCTCGTGGTAATAGCGCGCGTAGAGGGCGTTCCACTGGGCCATGTAGGTGGCCACAATGTCCTCTTTGCTGACAAACAGCTTGTAGAGCGTCCCCCGGGAGAACCCGGCGGCCTTGCCGATTTCATCGATGCTCACGTTGTCAAAGCCCTTTTCCTGGAACAGTGCGATGGCGCTCTCCACGGCCTTTTCCCGGTGCTGGCGGGCAATGTCCCGTCTTTTTTCTATGGATGCCATGGTATCTTCCTTTCTGTGTTACTGTAAGGCGGCTTTCCGCTTTTTCCATGCGCCTGACAGGAAGTATAGGTAGGTCAGCAGCGGTGTTGTCAGCGCCCCGATGGAGTTGCCCAGCCAGTACCCGTACAGCCCAAACCACTGGCTGAAAATCATGCCGCATACCACCTTTATCAGCAGGCTCTCGATGATGCCGATGACCATTTCCAGGCCGGTGGCCGCCACGCCGTCCAGCAGCGCATAGGGCCCGGTGGACAGGGACATCCCTAAGAAATAAACCAGGTCCACCAGCATGAATTTTCCCGCCATGCTGAGGACTTCCGGGTTATTGGTAAAGATGGAGAAGATGGGCTGGGCAAAGACCACCATAGCCGCGCCAATCACGGCCCATAGGAGCAGGTTCAGCCCAATGGCCACATAGTACGCTTTCCTGATACGCTGCATTTTCCCCGCGCCGAAGCACTGCCCGATAATGGCGGCGCCGCCCGTGTAAACGCCCGTCACAATGCTCACAATGACCATGTTTATTTTCGAGCCGATGCCGTCCACCGCCGAAGCCGCCACGCCGTAGACGTTCACATTGGAATTGATGAACATGGTGGCAATAGACATGACCAGCGAGTACACCACCATGGGCGCGGAAACCTTGATGACTGCCACGGCGCTTTGCCGGTCGAGACGGAAGTTTTTCAGCTTAAATTCGAAGCCCAGCCTGTCCTGGTTTTTCCACAGGTAGCAGAGGGAAATCAGGAAAGAGACTCCCTGGGCCAGGACGGTAGCCAGCGCGGCCCCCTCCACGTCCATGTGGAACACGGCGATAAAGAGGTAGTCCAAGAGGATGTTCAGCACGGCGGCGATGGCGATAAAGACAGAGGGAAGCTTGGATTCCCCCAGCCCCCGAAGGATTAGAACCGATAGCGTTGTAACCGTACAGGAACAGCACACCGAAGCAACAGACCAGGTAGTAATTTTTCGTCTGTACCAGGACGGCGGCGGGGGTGTTCAGGAGCTCAAGGAGCCAGTCGGTGAGAACCAGGCCCAGCACGCCAAACAGGACGGCGAAAGCCATGGTGAGCGTCATGAACGAGCCGATGACTTTTTGAATACGGGGCCGGTCGCCCACGCCTACCTGCTGGGAGAGGACGATCTGCCCGCCAAGCCCCAGGCCCATGCCGACCATAAGAATCAAATGCTGGAGGATGCCGCCGATGCCTACCGCAGACAGACCGTTCGAGCCTATGAGGTTGCCCACGATCACCATGTCCACAATGGTGTAGCAGGATTGCAGGATGTTGCCGATGATGGCGGGTATGGCGAAAAGGACCAGCTGTTTTGCCAGGGGGCCTTCTGTCATGTTGTGGATGATGGAATCTGCTTTCTTGCTCATTTATGCCTCCGAGGATATACTCAAGTATATATTAAATTATATTCTTTGGGAGTAGCCTTGTCAAGAGGAGGGGAGAGGAATTCACAAAAGCAAAATAGAGCCGGCAGGGGAGATTATTGTTTCTGTGCTTTATCAAACCAATTATTAATGGAACAG
>CANTDZ010000185.1 GCA_947652665.1 uncultured Clostridia bacterium | reverse complement strand
GAGGTAACAACCGCGCGCCGTTTTAATGTGAAATTATTTCACTCCATATATCGGCCATTAAAAGTTAGGGGTAATTCAATTTTGCATAAATTTACACAATGGTATTTAAGTTTGTAGATGTGAATAAACGTGAAATATATTCACGTTATTTTTTGAGTTTTTTGTCTAACCAATCTTAACCCCCTTTCCATGATAGCCTCCCAAAAATTCATACTTGACATTCACGAACATTCATTCTATAATGTCATTGAGCAGAAACAGAAAATTCGTTCGACAATTTTAGAAGGGGAGGTATGGCATTATGTCTGCAAAACCCCGGCAGTATGCCTGTGTGGATCTCAAATCGTATTATTCCAGCGTCGAATGCGTAGATATGGGCCTTGACCCCCTCACCACAAACCTCGTTGTGGCAGACGAATCCCGTTCAGACGGCACTATCTGTCTGGCAGTCTCGCCCTCCCTCAAGGCTTATGGAATCTCAGGCCGGGCGCGGTTGTTTGAAGTTAAGCAGAAGGTACAGGAAATCAAGAACACCACTGGAGAGAAAATTGAATTCATCATCGCCACACCCCGGATGCAGCGCTATCTGGACGTTTCTGCGGAGATTTACAGCATCTATCTCAAGTACATTTCCCCCTCAGACATCCATTGCTATAGCATTGATGAGGTGTTCATGGATGTGACTGACTACCTCAAACTCTACGAAATGACCGCCCACGAGCTGGTCATGACCATCGTGCGGGACGTGCTGGCTACCACGGGAATAACCGCCACGGCAGGTATCGGTACGAATCTTTATCTGGCAAAAATCGCCATGGACATAGAAGCAAAACACGTCCCAGCAGACAAAGACGGAGTGCGGATTGCCGAGTTGGACGAGATAAGTTTCCGAGAAAAGCTATGGGAGCATGAGCCACTGACGGACTTTTGGATGATTGCAGGTGGCACTGTCAACCGGCTTGCCAAGTACGCCGTGCGCACTATGGGTGACCTTGCCAAACTGAGCCTGACCCATGAGGATTTGCTGTTCCATGAGTTTGGTGTGGATGCAGAAATTTTGATAGACCATGCATGGGGCCTTGAACCCACGGAGATGCACCACATCAAAAACTACAAGTCGGACACAAAGTCTTACAATGAGGGGCAAGCCCTCAAATGTGGCTATGACTATGAAAAAACCAAAATCGTTATCCGGGAAATGACCGAATCCCTTATCCACCGCCTGATTGCTACAGATATGCTGGCAGAAGGTATCGTGCTGCACATCAGCTACGACTGGAAAAACACGGCGGACGGCAGCTACTCCGGGCCTACGAAAATCAACTACTACGGGAAGAAGGTGCCCGTGTCCGCCCACGGTACGGCGAAGCTGGGCGGTCCGACCGCCAGCCCTACCCGCATCATGAAAGCGACTATGGATTTGTTTGAGAGAATTATTGACAAGCGCCTGTCCTCCCGAAAGCTGTGGGTGTCAGCTATTCGCTTGGCGAACAAGGACGAGGTGCCGCCGCAGCTTGGATTCTTCGTGGACAACTCGGCGGAGGAGCGGGAAATCGCGCTGGTCAAGGCCACGCTGGGGATACAAAACCGCTTTGGGAAAAGCTCTGTTTTCAGGTGCTATGACTTGCTGGACGGCGCGACTACACTGGAGAGAAATCAACAAATAGGAGGGCATCGCGCGTGAGCCGATATGACGATATCTTGCATAGGGAGCGCCCCGCTTCCAAGCACCCGAAGATGGACTTGGGCAACCGGGCGAAGATTTTCGCGCCATTTAGTGCCCTTCGAGGTTTTGACATTGCCGTACTCACCAAAGCAAAAGAAAAATCCCTCATGCCGAGGGCCGAACTGTCAGAGGATATGCAGTTGATTTTGGAGCGCAAGCTGGGCCATCTTTCCCCTGGTGATGCTGTGACCATTACCCATTTCAGCTTGCAGAAGCGTATAGGTGATTATGAAGTGGGCAGTTACATCACGGAGACGGATAGGGTGGAGGCTGTCGATGTGGAGGCGCAGGTGTTGGTGCTGACCAGTGCGTTCATACCCTTTATGGACATTTATGATTTGCAGGGCGAGGTGTTCGACCATGGCGCAACCGAATGAAAGCCGTCGAAAGCAGTATGTGGAGGTACTGGCCACCCACCGCATTGATGGGAGCGTCCGACCGCAGACCATCACCTTTGCGACGGGGCCACGATATGATATTGAGGAAGTAAAGAAAGTTGGGAGGACGAAGGAAGCCACTACTCACGAGATAGCATTGCGATATACCATTGTTGTGAATGGTAAGGAAACTTTTTTGTTCGAGGACGAGGGGCGGTGATTTGTGTTGATGAAGGGCGGAGGATAAGGGACGCTTTCTTGACTTTCCTTCCTTTGGCCTATATAATAGTTGTGTAAAATGGGGCCAAGGAGGGGAAGTGACTGTGAACATATACGCTTGCAACGCCTGTCATCTGATTTTTCACGCGGATGAACAGCCGCTTCTTTGCCCTGATTGCAAAGCAAAAACGGTTGTGGGCAAGACGGAGACTGGGCGCAGGATGAACATCCCGGCTATTCGTCCGGCCACGGAAGCAGAGGGCCTAGGAGAGTGCCAGAGTGGAGAGGGAAATCCAGACAGAGAAGGCTTTTCTGGAACGCATCGACAGCTTGGATGGATACAAGCTCTCCGATGATGAATATCATTTGGCACTGATGCTCCTGTATTACTACAAGACGTGCCCGGCCTGGTTTCTCAAGGGTGCTTTGCGAGAACTGTTGGACCCGGAAATGCAGTCAGAAAACGATGTCACCAGAACCGCTGTCTGGAAACAGTATCGTGCGGCGGAAAAGCTGTTCACTTCGCACATTGGGCGTGAGAGGCTCAAGGCGGGCAACAATGATATCGCGTTTGTAGCGAAAGCTACGGAGCTGGATTCTGCATCAAACATTTTGTTGCGGTTTAGGCAGGACGATTTTTCCGTGATTTTACATGAAGCTCCAAACCTGGGCAATGTGCGCCGGGTGGACATTGAGAAAGTGGCGCGGGAGCCGGGGAATGAGTATTTGCGTTTTTTGATGGAGTGGTTCAATTCAATTGCATAGGAAAAGCGCATCGGAACCCGATGCGCTTTTCTGACTTTAAGAGAAATTCGGATGTTTGTATGGCACTATCTCTGGACCGCAGTACAGTCCATAAGCATCGCAAATCCAATAACGGCCATTTACATTCACCC
>CANTDZ010000184.1 GCA_947652665.1 uncultured Clostridia bacterium | reverse complement strand
TCCAGATAAGATAGTGATTGACAGAATTCTCTAGTCACCATCACCAAGTTAGTAGAACTTCGTGATAAACTATGATATGCAAGGGATAACGGAAACGATTCCCAAACTCTTCGTAATGCGGAAATTGACGAAGGTAGAAATCGAGATAACATTCAAAGATGGGAGGAAGATATGCAGCCAATTATAACAGCTAAAATCAAATACGGTGATAAGGATGTCGTACTTCATTTGCCTTGCAAGGACAGCGAATTGGAAGTCCAGAGGAACAGGCTTACAGAGGATGCAAATGCAGAATTATATTTGTCTGCCATAGAGCCAACTGGGCTTGCACCACTGGCTGGGCAGGAGGTTGACTTGGATGAACTCAACTTCCTTGCCAAAAGCATGGAGCGCTTCACAGAGGATGAAGAAGCACAATTCTTTGCTGCTATGCAGGTAAAGCAGCCGCACACGTTGAAGGATGCCATCAATCTCTCCTTTAATCTGGCGCGATTCACGGTGGTGAGGGAGCTCACCAATCTGGCACAAATTGGCAAGAACCACCTGCTCAATGTGCAGGGCGGCATCACGCAGGAGGATATAGGCGCCTTGGACTTTACTGAGATAGGCCGCACCATTCTCACTTCGCAATGTGTGCCTACTGATTACGGCCTGCTCCATGAGAACTTGGAGGTGCCTGTCCAGCAGCTATATGACGGCACCACCTTTCCGTGCTACATATGCCGCAGCGATGAGGTGGCGATTTGTACCTTGCAGTACGGGGATAAAACAGAGTATCTCTACCTACCAGAAGAAGATATCTCCATCGAAAAGGCTATGGGCAGGCTGGGCGCAGATACGCTTGCAGATTGTGAAATCGCAGTAGAAAGCACCCTAGCTTCCCACGCTGAGTGGCTGGACTGGTTCGGCGGCACCTTGGATCATGAAGGACTGTCTGCACTAAACTCCCTTGCAGGCTTTTTGAATAAGGAGGGGTTAGATTGGGACAAGTTGACAGCCTTGGTGCAGTATGCCGATGTAGTCAGCGCCGAGGACATTATCAAATTGGCGAAAAATCAGGATGATTTTATTTTCATCAAGGATGCTGAAACAGATGCTGACGTGGGCCATTACTTTGTAGATTACCATAATGATTACAGTGCATCCCCTGCGCTGGAGGACTTCATAAACTTTGAAGCCCTGGGCTCATATTTGCAGCAGGAGTTGGACAGCGAATGGCTGGGCTGCGGTCTTGTATGCATGGAGCCGGGGTGTTCTCTAAAACACATACTTAACGAAAATACACAGGGTTTCACGATGGGAGGGATTTCATGATAAAGACTATTGCAACGGATGGACTTCGCCGCATGAAGGACAGCGAGGGTCTGATTATACAGGGCTGCGGCGGCGATTTGCACGAGTGGGTGTATGGCATAAACGATGAACTTACAAAAGCTGGCGTCCTTCTGGACGGCACCGAATTCAAACCGGAGGATTGCTATACCTTCACCCACGAGGGCACGTCCTGCCTGCTGTTCCCGTTTACCAATACAGTCAAGCTGGCTATGGGCAGGCTGGCCATGTGGCGGCTGGAGACGCATGGTGCTTTCGGCGGCACCTGGCTTTCAGATTATGTACCCAACCGGCTGGGCGGCTTCATTACAGAACCGCAGAAGCCCGATTGCCCGCTGATTGGTCAGGACAGCAACATCTATAATCTGGTGGGCATCGCGTCTCAGACATTGAAAGAAAATGGCTTGGCAGAACAGGCGAAAGAAATGTGCGACCGGGTCTTTGCCAGCGGCAGTTATGACGAGGCCCTGGGCATTCTGTGCGACTATGTGAACGTGACCTCGATAGATGAGGAAGAAGCCGAGCAGCAGTTTGGGGGGATGTGATTGGACTTAGAGCACAAGGCCATCGAGCGCTTGCAGGAGGCGGCACGGCTCAGTGAGTTTTACTATCAGGCCCCCCTCCTGCTCACATATTCAGGCGGTAAAGATTCAGAAGTCTGCCTGGAATTGTGCAGGCGGGCCAGAGTTCCCTTTGAAGCCATCCACAACCTCACTACCGCCGATGCGCCCGAAACCATCTACCATGTGAAAAAGACGTTCCGCCGGTTGGAGCTGGAGGGGATTCGCTGTGAAATTTTGTCTCCCGTCTACAAGGGCCGGCCCGTTTCCATGTGGACGTTAATCCCGCTAAAACGTGTACCCCCTACACGGCGTATGAGGTATTGCTGTGCAGTGGCAAAAGAAGGGTCGAACCGCAACCGATGTGTAGTCTTAGGCGTCCGAAAATATGAAAGCACGGCCCGAGCCGATTCAGGTGTGGCAGAATTGCCGGGACAGAACCGGGGAAGCAAGGTGTTGTTCGATTTCGACAACGGCGATGAGAGAATCATTGCCCCCTGCCAGATGAAAGCCACCATCAAAATCCATCCTATCGTGGATTGGAGTGACTGCGACGTGTGGCAGTTCCTGCAGGATGCGCAAATCCAGGTGAATCCCTGTTACGCTATGGGGTTCCGCAGGGTTGGCTGCGTAGGGTGCCCAATGGCAGGCAAGAACCGCTATGCGGAGTTCCGCCAATGGCCTAAATTTGAAAACCTGTACCGCAAGGCTTTCGGCAGGATGGTCGACGCCCGTAGGCTGATAGGGAAAGACGGCCCTTGGCAGAACGCCGATGAGGTTTTCCGCTGGTGGATGGAGGATAAAAATCTGGATGGGCAGTTGGATATCTTTGGAGGGGAGGTGGGCGGCGATGCTTGAAATCGTACCTATAACATTAAAAAAGTAAAGGAGTTTTTTATGGCAAATCATGTAGCAAACATTATAAGTTTTAAGGGCGATGACGCCCAAATCAAAAAGCTGCTGTCGGAGGTGCAGAATGACGAATTCGGCCCCGGCAGCATTTGTTTTCAAAAGTTGATACCCATGCCGCCTGAGTTAAATATTGAGTCTGGCTCCCGGACAGATAAAGGGATAAGTGCTTATTCCGACTGTGTGCTGGGGGCAATATCGGAGGAGGCTTCGGTAGATGCGGAAAACCAATATCTGCGTGCCCACCCAGAGGTGGACCGCCAAACATTTATGCTTGGCAAACAGGCTTGCCGCAACATATCAAATTACAATGCCCCCACCTGGTATGAGTGGCACATCAAAAACTGGGGCACCAAATGGGATGCCCACGGTTACGATGAGGGTGGGGACTACAGCCAGACAGGCGATCTGCGCTTTTTGACCGCCTGGTGTGCCCCGC
>CANTDZ010000183.1 GCA_947652665.1 uncultured Clostridia bacterium | reverse complement strand
AGATCAGGCGAATAAAGAACGTCAGAATCTAGTTGCTGAGATTATGAAAGAGGCAAAATCAGCATTACTAAGGTAGATGCCGATACCAACAAGCCTCTTGCTGGTGCGAAATTGCAGGTTCTCGATAAGAATGGAAAAGTCCTCGAAAGCTGGACGTCTGAGGACAAGGCCCATCTGATGGAGATGCTGCCGGTCGGGGAATACGTCTTGCATGAGGAAGAAGCACCCACAGGTTATTCCAAGGCTGAGGACATCCAATTCACTGTCGACGAAGATACCACCGCGCTGGAGCTGGTTATGAAGGACAAGCCCACAGGGACGAAAACAACCGTCCCCAACACTGGCGATTTCGGCTGGGTGATCGCGTTGGCCGTGCTGGCCATCAGCTTGGGCGGCGCTGGGTTGGCTGTGTTTTTGGGCCGGAAGAAATAAGTAAATAGAATGTTTGGAAGAGCGCCCTGGTCAGATGAAACCGGGGCGCTTTTCTTATTTTTATAAGGAGTATGCAAAATGAAAATCAAAAAGTTTTTATGCCTTGTGTGTTCAATTGTTCTTTTTGTTACGATGTTCGCCATCCCTGCAGCGGCCACCGGCGATGTAGCGGGCGCTGTGCAGTCTACCTGGACAACGGCCCAAGGTCAAATCAAGACCGTGGTCAACAACGTGGTTTTCCCTGTTATCGACGTAATTCTGGTGGTGCTGTTTTTCGTTAAGGTGGGCACCGCGTATTTTGAATACAAAAAACATGGACAGTTTGAATTTGCCGGGCCTGCTATTTTGTTCGCCTGCCTTGTGTTCACCATGACGGCCCCTCTGTACATTTGGGGCGTGGTCGGAATATAGCGGGAGGTAACCTATGTTTAGTTGGTTAGGCGGCCTCGTTGGAGGTCTTGGCAGCGCCATTGGGAGCCTGTTCACGAACATCGGCGAGGAAGTGGTCAACGCCATCTGGGACGGCCTGGTTAAATGGCTGCTCCAAAGCTTTTACGACACCCTTGCGGATGTATTTACACAGATTGGCTCCATGGGTGCAGACATTTTCGATCTGACGTGGATCGTCTCCTCTGTACGCCTGTTCACCATGCTGGGCTGGGTGCTGTTCGGAGTAGGCATGATCGTGGCGGCGTTCGACCTTGCGCTGGAATACCAGAACGGGCGGGCCTCCATCAAATCTACTGCAATAAACATTTTGAAGGGGTTCTTCGCCGCAAATCTCGTGACACTGGTGCCGGTCGAACTATACAAGTTTTGCATCAATTTGCAGAACGTGTTCCTCAAAGACCTTGCTGCCAGTTTTGTGGGAACGCAGGATTTCAACCTCGGAGACGTGGCGCTGAAAGTCATGGTAGGGCAATTTGGTGGTCCTGCAGGCATTGTGGCAAATGGCATTTTCCCGCTGTGTATGCTGATTGGGATGTCCTACAGCGTTTTGAAGGTTTTCTTTGCCAATATCAAACGTGGGGGTATCCTCTTGATTCAGATGGCGGTGGGGAGTCTCTATCTGTTCTCTGTACCAAGGGGCTATAACGATGGCTTTAATCAATGGTGCAAGCAGATCATCGCCCTGTGCCTGACGGCCTTTTTGCAGACCACCCTTCTCTTCCTGGGCCTGCTGACATTCAGCACCAATATGCTGCTGGGGCTAGGCGTCATGCTGGCAGCGGGAGAGGTGCCGAGGATCGCCCAGCAGTTTGGGTTGGACAGTTCAGTGAAAGTAAACATGATGAGCGTTGTCCGGGCTACCAGCACAGCGGTCAATATGACCCGCAGCGTGGCACGGGCCATGGCGTAGGAGGTGCCTGTGGAATATCCCGAAACCGATCTGCCGCCTTATTTACAGCAGGATTTGAATGCCTATAAAGACGGCTTAAAAACCGGCTCGTCCCTGCTGGACTGCTTGGGGTGTGAGCTTTATTCCAGCATCAACGCCGCGCAAATCGATGACGGAGCCATCACGCCCGAACACGCGGACTATCTTAGAAAGAAGTACCTGTTCACGGGCTTAGACGAAGCCGAAGAACGAGAAATAGAATTGGGAGGTACATCATGACACAATACATTTATCCACAAAACCTCAAGGCAACCGCCAACCTCTGGCTGTGGAGCCTGCGGGATTTCGCCATTATCTGCATCGGCCTGCTGATTTCCGTGTTGGCTTTGACACAGCTTCGCCTGCTGCTCCCGGCGGCACTAACAGCAGCATATGCGTTTCTGTCCATACGCATGGAGGAAATCACCGTGCTGGACTATGTGCGGTATGCGGGGCGGTTTCTGATTTTCAGCCAGCAGGAGTTTCACTGGCAGATGGAGGCGTTATGAAAAACAATTTGCAGATTTTTGAAAACCCTGAATTTGGGAAGATACGCACTGTCTTTTTAGATGGGGAGCCGTGGATGGTGGGCAAGGATGTGGCTTTGGCGCTGGGATACGGCGAAGGGAAATCACTTGCTAATGCGGTTGCAAAACACGTGGACAAAGAAGATAAAGGGGTCACCGAATTGATGACCCCCGGCGGGATGCAGAAATTTGTTGTTATCAACGAGAGCGGCTTGTACGCCCTGGTACTGTCCAGCAAACTGCCCAGCGCCCGAAAATTCCGCCGCTGGGTGACTTCCGAAGTCCTACCCTCCATCCGTAGGACGGGCGGGTATAATCTGCCGAAGGATTTTCCTTCTGCTTTGCGCGCCTTGGCAGATACCGAAGAACAAAGGCTGGCCTTGCTGGACGAGAACGAAAAACAGAGACAGGTCATTGCCGAATTTGAGCCCATCAAAAACTATGTAGATGCGATTCTCTCCTGCGATGGTGCCATGGCCGTTTCGCAGATTGCCGCAGACTATGATATTTCCGCTGTGAAGCTGAACCGCATCCTGCACGAAGCTGGACTACAGTACCGGGTCAACGACCAGTGGATTCTCTATCAGCAGTACAAGGGCAACGGTTACACGGATTCCGAGACTATCACCATCCACCACCGGGATGGCACTACCACTACAAGGCTGTTTACCCGCTGGACGCAGAAGGGCCGCCTGCTGATTCATGAGATTTTGACCAGCCGTGGCATTTTTGCTGTTATGGACAAGGAGGGTACAAATGAGTAAACGCAAAGGAAAGAAATCTACTCGCGGCCTGCTTGGGTTGCAGGGCTTTACAAATTATGGCATCAAGACCACCAGTGGTGAGCTGGTAGTTTTTCTCGTGCAGCCGACCAACATCTCTGTGCTATCTCACGCAAATATTGA
>CANTDZ010000182.1 GCA_947652665.1 uncultured Clostridia bacterium | reverse complement strand
GTCGGAGGCGTGAAGTGCCGAAAATGCCTGCTTGTACCGTTCACGATTCGTCATCGCTCCATTCCTCCTTCAAGGTTTTTTTGAGCAGCTTTCTCCCTCTGGTCAGCCGGACTTTTACATTCCCCTCGGTCACTTTGAGAATCCCTGCAATCTCGCGGACACTGTAATCCTCATAGTAAAAGAGGTGGATTGCCACACGGTATTTTTCCGGGAGCTTCATGACCACTTCAAAGAGGTTTCCCGCTTCCGGAGTTTCAAATACCAGGGTTTGCGCGTAATCCTCCAGCGGCATGCTTCGCCGCCTCCAGAAGGATCGCGTGATATTGATGGCCCGGTTGATTGCGGTCCGGATCAGCCATGCTTTGATGTGCTGCTCGCTGTCGAATTCTTTTTCGCTGGTGTGATACTGGATAAACGTTTCCTGGACAACATCGTCTGCATCGGCGGCGTTTTTGCATACATTGAACGCCACCGCAAACAGATTGTCCCTGTAGCGGTCTATCAGCACCTCTGTCTCTGTCTTCATAGGTGCACCTGCCGTGATTTTTTTGAAAGGCCTTTCACTGATAATACAATCGGCACGGGGGAAAGGTTACAAAAGGGATAGTTTAAAAATTAAAAAGCGTCTGAGGGCATGATGCTCGCAGGCGCTTTTTGTTTCGTTATATAATCTTGAACTGCTTCCACTTCCCCGATTTCAGCCGTACCGTATAGGCAATCGCAGACGCAATCCAGTTCATGCACATGGCAATGGCGATGCCGATAACGCCCATTTGCAGCCCCTGGGCCAGTATGTAGCTGAACACCAACCGCACCGCTAAGGTCGCCACGATGGAGGTAATCATGGTAAACTTGATGTCCCCCGCCGCCCGCAGGCCGTTGCCCAGCTGCGTAAAGGGCGACACGAACGCGCAGAACACGTTATGAATGACAACCAGTTGGAAAATCAAGGTTT
The DNA here is from genome assembly GCA_947652665.1 of uncultured Clostridia bacterium. Lineage (GTDB taxonomy): Bacteria > Bacillota > Clostridia > Oscillospirales > Acutalibacteraceae > Acutalibacter. Next base: position 2,291 of record CANTDZ010000182.1, on the reverse strand, counting down.
TTGTTTCCTCGCCCAAATTGTAATACCGCAGTAGAATGGGCGTGGCGGCGAGGATAATGGCGTTCCAAGCCACGGCAAACACGATGGAGATTTTCATCAGCTTTTTGAAGTAATGCTCCGCCTGCTCACTGTCCCCGGCGCCCATGCACTGGCCTATCACCGTGACGAACACCGGCCCCATGGCCAGCCCGGTCAGCGCAGCAAGCGACCAGATGCTCTGGGCCACGCCGTTGGCGGCAATCTGGTAAGTGCCGAACAGGGCCACGATGCTGGAGAGCGCCACCTTCACGAACTGGAACACCGCGCCCTCCAATCCATTAGGCACGGCCACGCGGAGGATGCGCTTTAATAAACTGCCGTTCCAGTGGAAAATATACTTGTTCTCGTAGTAAATCTCGTGCTTTTTCTGATAGGCCAACCATGTGATAACGATTGCCGAAAACATCCTCGCTGCGAAAGTGGGCCAAGCCACGCCAGCCACCCCGGCTTTCAGCACGAACACGCCGATGTAGTTGCCAATGACGTTGATGATATTGGAAATGATGGAGACGATCATAGTGGTCTGGGTATCGCCCAAGCTGCGGTAGACCGCTGCCCCGGCATTATATACAGCCAGCGCGGGGTAGCTTAATGCGGAAATCCACAGGTATGTAATGCAGGCCTGCATCACGTCCTCCTCCACCCGGCCAAACAGGGCGGTGAGCATCCCCCGGCCCCCGGCCAGCACCACGCCCATAATGGCGATGGAAAACACGGTGGAAATCATCAAAAGCTGCCCGGCGGATTCCCGGGAGTTTTCCTTCTGCCCACTGCCAATGTACTGGCTGACGATCACCGCGCCGCCCGAAGCCAGCGAAGTAAACAAATACATAAAGATAGCGCTGAAATTGTTCACCAGCGACACGCCGGACACCGCCGCTTCCCCTGCCGAGCTTATCATGAACGTGTCGATAATCCCCACCAGCAGCACCAGAAGCTGCTCAAGGAATAGGGGGACGATCATCTTTTTCAGGTCTTGGTTGGAGAACATCAAATTTGTGTTTTGCGGTTTCATCCTCTTTGGCTCCCTTCGTTTTCTTGCCTATATTATACTGCAAGGCGGCGAAGGGAATCAATTCCTATTTCGGGGATGGATGATAAGAAAAACTTATATGGGGGAAACATCCTTTGTAAGACTATACTTGAATTTCCGTCTGATAGCTTGCATTTTTTCCAGGATAGATTATAATAGAAGGTAACGAGGCGGAGAAGTCCGCACGGAATTCAAAAGATGAGGTGTTTTCAATGAAAAATGTATTTCTTCAGCTCTATTCCCTGGGCCCCTGCACTTCGCAGGACATGGTGGAGAATTTCAAGATTGTCAGCGAGATGGGCTACGCTGGTGTTGAGTTTGCCGGCTCCAATTACGGCGGACTGTCGGTGGAGGACATGAAGGCGGCTCTCGCCAAGTACAACCTCAAGACCCGCAGCGCGCACATGCAGTACGCCGCTGTGGAGCGCGACCTGCAGTATCTGCACGACATCGGCGTCGAGTACGCGATCATCGCCATGCACCCGATTGCCGACCACGCTGCCGCTCTTGAGTTTGCAAACCAGCTCAACGAGTTGGGCGAAAAAGCTGCCAAGCTGGGCATGAAGGTTGGCTATCACAACCACACCCAGGAGTTCAACACCGACGAGGGCGAACATTTCCTCAAGACCCTACTGGACAACACCAGCGAGAACGTTGTCTTTGAGCTGGACTGCGGCTGGGCCGCTGCCGCCGGCGGCAAGGAGAACGTCATGCACTATCTGACCGAATACGCCGGCCGCTTCAAGGCCATCCATATCAAGGAGAACAACAAGGTCATCGGCCCCGAGCCCCCCTTCACCCCCGCCATGTTCGCCGCCCGTCCGTCCAACAAGCCTGCTGGTGAACTGACCGAGGAGGACAAAAAGCGCATCGATGAGATGCAGAAGAAGCGTCTCGAGCGCGAGAGCTGGAACTGCCCCACCGGCCAGGGCCTGCTGGACTGGAACGAGGTCAAGCAGCTCTGCAACAAGACCGGCATCGATCTTTTCGTTGTCGAGCGCGAGGCCAGCTACGACGGGCACAGCCGCCTGTACTGCCTTGCCGAGGACGTCAAGTTCCTGACCAACAGCGTGGAGGACTAATAGCTCATTTTTTGCACTAATAAAGAGGCTGCCTAAGGGCGGCCTCTTTTCATTTCACCTCGCAAAATTTCCCGCGATTCGACAAATTCCATCTGGACACGATTAAATGTATCTCTATCAATGATGGGTTTACGAAA
>CANTDZ010000181.1 GCA_947652665.1 uncultured Clostridia bacterium | reverse complement strand
GGGTTGACGTTTGCGCAATTATGCGCAATTAGCGGGTAGTCAGCGCAAATACTATATATTGTGCTTTTCAAATAAAGTAATTCAATATATTGAATTCTGCTTTGGCTTTTGTTACAATGACGATAGCCCTAAAAAACAAATAGCTTCATTACCAAAAGGAGAAAACTAAGCCATGAATGAAGAAAAATTACAACAATTGGCAGCAGAGGCGCGGCGGGAATATCATAGGCAATGGCGTGCAAAAAACCGAGACAAAATACGGGAGAAAAATCGTCACTATTGGGAGAAAAAAGCGCTGGAAATCATGGAGCAGGAGAGTGGGGCCCGAGATGCCTGACAAAAGAAGTCCTCTCCACGCTTCGACACGAAAAGCGGCGGGGAACCGCCCCCGGCCCCTTCAAAACCGGGCCAAATCCGACCCATACCCTTAGAGGCTATCATGAAAGGAGGCTGCAACCATGCAGTATCGGACGTGCCCTTTTTGTGGCGCGAACCTCGACCCCGGGGAACGCTGCGACTGCCAGGAGGAAAAACGGCCCATCATGCGGGAACCCCAGCAGACGGCCCGGGAAAAGGTAGCGCATTCTGTATACCAGCGCCGCGCCCATGTCCATGCAGGGCAGAGAAGATGAAAACAGACATAAAAAAAGGCCGCTTCCCATGCGCCAACATGGAAAGCAGCAGGCAGAACCGTGGTATATCATCGTGTACATATTATACCCCGATTTGTGCCAAGAGTCAAGCCACAAGGGGGGGAAATATGGTACGCGTAAAACGCCGGATATTCTCCGGCTCGGTGCTGGAACAAGAAATATTTACCGTGCACGGCCCAGATTCCGGGCTGGCCGTTCCTCGCCAAAGATTTCAGACGGAGGAAGACCGGGCAGCCCATAGGGACAAGATATCCCGCCGCCGTCATGCCCGGCTGGTTAACGCCAACTTTGACAGCAGCTCCATCTATACCACCCTGACCCTGGACAATGAACACGAGGTGCATACCTTCCAGGAAGCCCGCCGTTTGCGTGATCTCTACATCCGGCGGCTACGCCGTGCGGCCCCCAGCGCCCGGATCATGGTATACATGGGGCGTGGCAAGGGCACGTCCCGGATTCACTTTCATATGCTTTCGGCGGGGGTGTCAAAGGAGGTTATTGCAGAAAAGTGGGGGCTGGGCGAAGTCATACGCATTAGCCCACTCCGATCGGCGAACCACTACCACGGCAAAAACTATGGACGGGACTATACCGGGCTGGCAAACTACCTTTTCGACCACTGGACGCCCGAACAAGGCCAGGGCAGTCACCGATGGAAAGCGACTAAAAACCTGAGACAGCCCGAAAAGGAAACGCCTACCGTGACGGTACGCACATATTCGGCCATGAAGCCGCCCCGCGCCCCAAAGGGCTACCAGCTGGTAGAGAGCGAAGAAACCCATTTCGGGTACCAGTATTTCAAGTATGTGCTGGTTCCGGGCGGGGGATAAGTAGAAGCAATAGCCGATGAGGGTCGGCCTGGCTGGCCTTGTAAATGTGTAACGTTTAGCAACCATTTCCACCCGGCCCCGGTGATTTTATCCCGAAAGCGGCAGGAACAGGAAACGCTGCCGGGGGTTGGGGGATTACCAGGAAGAAAGGAGGGGGCGCGTGAATAAGCCCTTCCCTCCTGTATTGATAAATTATAAAGGAGAATCGTAAGAATGTATCACACACATACTAATTCCAGGCCGCAGGGGTGGGCAGCATTCCGGGAACCGCCAGTATCGGCACAAGAGGTGGAAGCTGTGTATCTGAATGCCAGCGGCCGGGAAATTCGGGAGAGATTTTCCATAGCGCATGATCGAATCGGCCAGGGTGAAGCTGACAAGTCTGCCGTCTGTCTCATCCGTGAACGGCTGTCCCGCCAGGGGTACCAGCTAAAAGCCATATGGGATATATCGGATGATTGTTTCCGGCGGCTGCTGTACCAGGCCGGGAAAAGGTAACGCAAGCGGCGGGAAATATTACTGTGAGACCTCTAGGTCGTGCGCAGGGGGAGTCTGAAGCAGACATACCCTGCAGCGCAACCTTGCGCCTAGCCCCGCCCTGATTTGGGGCGTCCTGAAGAAGGGGGCGCAATTTGCTACCCCGTAAGGGGCGGAATCAGATTCCGTTCCTCTCACAGTAGGGCAGAAAAAAGCGGCAGGATATCACAACTCTGCCGCTTTCCCGGTTATCTGTATGATTGATTGTATTTCTCCAATTCCCTGATTGCTCTATCTACCAGACCTGGCAGGCTATATGTGGACATAGCGAGTACTTCAATTGTTGGAGCCTGATTTTCCCCCTGAGAGATGATATGCACGGATTCTTCCCCAAGTGCCCAATTAACTTTCATAACCCAGACGCTATGTCGGAACGGTGCCGGGGCAAGAGGGGTTATTTTGCCTTTTCCCACTGTATATCCTCCTTCCTTGCACTCCCTTTCTCTTCCAACTTTACCAGGGCATTCACGACCATCCCCGGCGGCTTTGGCAACAGTGCGGCAGTTGAATCTAGTGCCATGTCCTATCCCCCTGCCGCTTCTCCAACAGTTTTACATACCCTGCAAGGGTGATTTCATCCTGCAGGCCGTCATGAGTGAAAACCATTATATCCCAAATCGAAATCGTCAGCGGATTATCTGGCCCCAAGTCTTCCACAATAGCCTTTAGCCTCCCCACGGCTTCCTTCTCTTTCGGGGTGAGTGGTTCCATGTTCATTTTACTCATGGCTTTTTCCTTCCCGGACTATGGCCGAAATGGTATCAGGATTGGAAATTATCTGATACAAACTGCTTGCGATTTGCATACCGCAGAGGATATTAACAGCATGGTTGCTATTAATATACGCCAAAATGACGTCTTCTAGCTGAAAAAACAATTCATGGGGACAGATTTTTTGGACTTCATGCAAAATTTCATCTAATTTCCTGTCGCTTTCCTGGTAGGCAGCGTTCTCCTGCATGATAGCGTCAAGCTCTTTGCTGCCCACAATAGCGCCTACTACCGCTTCTACAATTTTAGAGTTATATATAAAAATTCCCTCCTTGATTTCCCCAAGGAGGCCTGATATAATAGATTTATCAGGCCCTTTGGGTTTGGTAGTTTGTAAGGCTTTGCCCGATGATTGGTAGTCTGGGGGCAAGGCCTTATTCTTTTATTTCGGGCTTAAGCTTTAGAATACCCCGTCTTATCCCCTCTGTCCTGGCTACTCGTTCTTGTTTACAGTACTGGTCTAACACTTCCTTGCCTTCGATCATACCACCCTTGATTTCCAAAGC
>CANTDZ010000180.1 GCA_947652665.1 uncultured Clostridia bacterium | reverse complement strand
TTTCTGTATCATACGCTTATTATACTACTTTTTCTCCTATTGGTACAGCTTCTAAAGAAAGCGCCAAAGAGGTCACGAGCCTTGTGGGGGCGCACTTTGCCTGCTATGAAATCGGCAAAATTCGCAAAGGGAGTACCCGGGTGGTCTTTAAGGGAACCATCAGATGGTAAATTTATCTTGCATTCGGTCCGTAGGTATGCTATGATAAATTTGCGACACAATTCCATATTGCTTTCCCAAAGAGTATGCGTTTTTATCAATTTGGTAAAAATGCAGGCTTTCTTCCTTGCATACTTTTTGGGTATACATCGAGTATCTTGGGAATTGTGTCGCAGCAATCAAGCTATGCATTTTTCGGTGCGTAGCCTTGGCTGCGCACTTTTTTATTTTGGAGGAAAATAGTAAGGAGGGATGTGTCATGATTGAAGTAAACCATCTAAAGAAAGAGTTCAAGATACCCGTACAGAAAAAGGGCAGATTCTCCGCTGTACGAAATCTGTTCTCCAGCGAGCACACCATCAAACGTGCGGTTGACGATATCACGTTCTCTGTGGGTGACGGGGAGATCGTGGGCTTTATCGGGAAAAACGGTGCCGGGAAGTCCACCACCATCAAAATGCTTTCCGGCATTTTGCAGCCTACCTCCGGGAGCGTCACGGTAGACGGCATCAAACCCTTTGACCAGCGCATGGAGAACGCCAGGCAGATCGGAGTTGTATTCGGCCAAAAGACACAGCTTTGGTGGGATGTCCCTCTGATTGAAAGCTACCGTCTGCTGCGGGAGATATACAGAATCGACAGTGCTACATACCAGAAAAACCTTGACCGCTATATTGCCATGCTGGGCCTTGAGGAAGTGATCAACAAGCCTGTGCGGCAAATGAGCCTCGGCCAGCGGGTGAAGTCCGATATCTGCGCGGCGTTGCTCCATGACCCTAAAATCCTCTTTTTGGACGAACCTACCATTGGTGTTGACGTGGTGTCCAAGAAGTATCTCCACGACTTTATTTCTGAAATCAACCGGGAGAAAGGCACCACGGTTTTGCTTACCACCCATGACATGGGGGACATGGAGAAGCTCTGCTCCCGTGTGGTGGTGATCGATTCCGGACACCTGATGTATGATGGCGGTCTGGAAAGCATGGTACAAAAGTTTGGCGCGATCCGCTCCCTGATGATAGAGTTTGAGGAGTCGGTGGCAGACTTCCAAGTAGAAAACGCGGAGCTGACCAAAAGCGAGGGGAACCGAAAGTGGTTTTCATTCCATCGGTCGGAGGCCACCCCCATGGGGCTGATCCGTACTATCGGTGATAAATATCCCATTCACGATATTGAAATCATCGAGCCGGATATTGAGGGAATCGTGAGGAATCTTTATGAGAGCAAGTAGCATGGATTTGCGGACGGGCGCGGCGTTTCTCCGCAACGAATTCTATAACATGAGCATCTACCGCGCGTCCTTTTGGATGAATTTCATTTACACGTTCCTCATGATGTATAGTGTCGGATATGTGTGGCGTGCCCTGTATACCGCCAACCCCAGCGTAACAGGGGTGCCGCTGCCGCAAATGATTTCCTATGCGGTATTAGGCGTGGCTTTAGAGGCAATCCTGCACCCCAGGAACGGCCCGCAAGGGTATATTATGGAGCAGGTGCGCAAGGGCACCATTGAGATGGATATTATGAAACCCATTGATTTCCAGTTCTATATGTTTGCAAAAAATATGGGTAGTATTGCGGTGCGGTTCTTGTTTTTGGTGCTGCCCTCGGTGATAGCAGCTTTTTTCCTGTTTTCGCTGGAACTACCCGGTTTGCAGGCGTTTTTGGGATTCCTTTGCAGTTTAACCTTTTCGGTCATCATCAGTTTTTTCTTGAACTTCATCATTGGCCTGCTGAGCATGGTCACTATGAACATCCGCAATATCAACTGGGGCTACAATGCACTGCTCCGGTTTTTCTCCGGGCAGATGGTGCCGCTGTGGATTTTCCCGGGCGTGCTGGGCATCGTCAGCGATATCCTGCCATTCCGATGCATTTATGCCATTCCCATGTCCATCTATATTGGAAACTATGCGGGGGTAGAGATGCTGGGGGCGTTGGGAGTGCAGGCCGCGTGGATACTGGTTCTCTGGCCTGCATCACGCCTGCTGATGAGGCGGGTGTTTACCAGAGTGATGATACAGGGGGGTTAAGGGTATGCGGAACATTCGGTTATATGGGCAGTTTTTGCGGGTAGCTGTTCTGGGCAAGGTACAGTATAAGGCGGATTTCTTTGTGGGACTGGTCAGCGTGTTCATCCTCAATGCCGTCAACCTGTCCTTGATAGGCATCCTGGTGTACAACTTCAACACACTGGGGGACTGGGATATCTGGGATTTGATGTTCCTTTACAGCTTCTGGATGCTCAGCCGCGGGATATACGGCGTGTTTTTCTGGCACCTGTCTGACTTGGAAGAGATAGTCGTCAGCGGCACCTTTGATGCCTATCTGGTTCGCCCGGTCAGCCCGTTTTTACAGCTGATGGGCAAGGATATCAGCTACAGCGGTGTGGGGGATTTTTTGGTAGGGCTGCTGGGCTTTCTCTTGGTGTGCACGCAAAGAGATTTGTGTTGGCAGGCTGGGCAATGGGTGTATTTTGCGGCCTGCGTTCTGTCCGGCGCGCTGATACAGGTGGCTGTCAACTGGATTGGCACCAGCCTTTGCTTTTGGACGACCCGGTCGAAAGCGGTGACGTCTATTACAGAACGGTTTACCGTGTTGATGCAGCAGTATCCAGTGAATATTTTCGGAAAGTATTTTCAGATTTTTGTTACTTGTTTTCTTCCGGTGGCGTTTATCAACTATTACCCCAGTGTGGTGCTGCTGGATAAAGCGGCTGATATACGGCTTTGGCAGTATGGGGCACCAGCCGTGTCGGTTTTGATGTTGTGCATGGCGGCATTTATTTGGACCAGAGGTGTGAAACGGTATGCCGGGACGGGGAACTAGCCTGCTGAATGGATTTGCAGTTTGTGCTATACTATACGCATTAGGCTGTAAGGGCGGAGTATTTCTGTCAAGTCTACAAGGGCTTCGTTCATGATACCGCTCCTTTATGCTATAGTTACTATAGCATAGAACATCAGGCCCTAGAAGCCTTACGAAAAAACTGGAAGGAGAGGAGCGAAGAAAATGAAAACAGGTGAGTTCCGACTTCTATTGGAATGGGCAGTTGTGAGAGATGCAGCGGCAGTAGAAGAAATCCTGATAATGTATGAACCCTTGATAGCCGAATAGACGGACTGCTTGATGAAGATTTGTACCAGTATCTAGTGCTTCACATTAT
>CANTDZ010000179.1 GCA_947652665.1 uncultured Clostridia bacterium | reverse complement strand
TTGGTGACGCGCCCCAAAGAGCCACCGTCACCGACATCTCTCCACAGGCGCTGGCTATGCTGGATGGGAAAGAAGTCGACCTGGACGAGTTGAACTTCCTTGCAAAAAGTATGAAACGGTTCACCCAGGACGAGATGAGCCAGTTCATGGCAGCCGTGCAGGTTGAGCAGCCCACCGACCTCAAGGCGCTCATTAACCTGTCGTTCAATCTGGAACGATACACGCTGGTGCAGAACACCGCCGACCTTGCTGCCATCGGCAAGCGGCACCTGCTCAACAAGCAGGGCGGCCTTTCGGCGTCCGAAGTGGAAAGCATCGACTTCGAGCAGATCGGGCGATATCTGCTGTCCTCCGGGCAGGGCGTTCCCACTGCCAATGGACTGGTTTTTAGGAACAGCGAAGTGCCATACCATGAGGTCTACAACGGCACCACCTTCCCCTACTTAACTATCGCGGGGACGCCATTGCCGTGGCTCAGCTGGAGTACAGCGGCAAAACAGAGTACCGTGATCGGTCAATTCGCAGGCTGCTTTGCCGGATACTTTATCAACAAGCGCTGGAACCGGGAAATCCCCATCCACTTTACGGTCAAGCCGGAGATTGGCTGCATGGCGGCGATTTTGAAAGTGGGCATCCCCAGCACACTGGTGCAGGTCGTCACCTCGCTGCTGGCGGTGTATGTGAATACCGTCCTTATCACCTTCTCGTCCACCGCCGTAGCCGTTTACGGGGCCTGCGCCAAAATACACAACCTGGTTACTGTGGGAGTCCACGGCATGGACAACGGCCTGATTCCGATTGTTGCCTTCAATTTCGGCGCGAAAAAGCCAGAGCGCATCCACCAGGGCATCCGCTGGACGATGCTGTTCTCTTACGCATTCTTCATTCCATTCTTCCTGATTATGGAGATTGCACCGGGATGGGTGCTGCAGCTGTTCAATGCGTCCGGCGAAATGCTCTCCATAGACGTGACCACCCTGCGCATTCTGGCGCTGGGCTACCTGGTCTCCATCGTGGGGTTGACCATTTCCTCCGCATTCCAGGGGCTGTCCATGGGCGTGCCCAGCATGATTCTGACCATGTGCAGGCAGGTCATACTGCCGGTGGTGCTGGTGACGGTGCTGGCGCAGTTCGGGAACCTGTCCCTGCTCTGGGTGGCCTTTGCCGCCGCGGAAGCCATTGCTCTGCCCTTTGCCCTATTCTTCTGGCAGAACCGCTCTCGGAGTGTGCTGCAAGGGCAGGCTGAAGAAAAAGCGGCGATGGACAGAAAGGTAACAGCCTGTGTAAAAAGCAAAATTTGACATCGAAAAGCCGTAACCTAACAGATTCGATATGTAGATTTTTCTCTCTGGTTGTGATAGAATGGGTACAAAACTCACGCGAGTGGCAAATCATGATTTCATGTAGATGTTGCAGTCAAAGAAACCTCAGCGGCAAGGGAGCCTCAATATGGACAAAAACTCCTTCGCCCCGGTGAAGATGGACGAATATTCCCGCCTGTTGCCAGACCCAGTCCAGTTCCCTTTTTCAGCCAAAAACAAAAGCAAAAATAATTTCAAGGAGGCCCACATGCAATACCATAACCCCATCCTCCCCGGCTTTTACCCCGACCCCAGTGTCTGCCGGGTCGGTAAAGATTTTTATCTCGTCAACAGCAGCTTTGAGTTCTTCCCCGGCGTGCCTCTTTTTCACAGCACGGACTTGGTAAACTGGGAACAAAAGGGCCACATCCTCACCCGAGAAAACCAGCTGCCTCTGGCCGGATGCCGCACCTCCGGCGGCATTTTTGCGCCCACCATCCGGGAACACAACGGGCGATTCTATATGATTACCACGAATGTAGGCAGCTCCCGCCTGAAAAATTTCATCGTCCACACCGACGATATCCACGGCGAGTGGAGCGAGCCTATCCTCCTGGACCAGGTAGGCATCGACCCCTCCCTGTTCTGGGATGACGATGGAAGGTGTTACTATGTGGGCACGCATTTCGGCGAACGGGGCCAAGGCATCGGTCAGTTTGAGCTGAACCCGGACACAGGGGAGCGGCTTTCCGAGACGAAAATCATCTGGTACGGCACCGGCGGCAAATGCCCGGAAGGGCCGCACATGTATAAAATCAAGGGCACCTATTATTTGATGATTGCCGAGGGCGGCACCGAGTACGGGCACATGGAGACCATCGCCCGGGCCGATAATGTGTGGGGGCCCTTTGAAAGCTGCCCCCACAATCCCATCCTCACCCACCGCAATCTGGCCCCCGCCTTCAGCGACATAGCTGACCCCGGCTACGTGGAATTCCAGGGCACGGGTCATGCCGATTTGATTGATGACGGCAAGGGAAGCTGGTGGTTGGTGTTCCATGCCATCCGGCCCACGCAAAGCCAGTTGCACCACATCGGCAGGGAAACCATGCTGGCCCCCGTGGAGTGGGTAGACGGCTGGCCGGTGGTCAACGGCGGCAAGCCCGTGACGGCGCTGATGGACGTGCCTGGTCCTGCCTGCAAACCGCAATCGGACTTTTCTGTGGATGTGGACTTCACAAAAGTCTGCGCTCTGCCCGTGGAGTGGGCGTATCTGCGCAACCCGCATATGGAAAATTACCGCTTTGATAAGGGCCTTGTCCTTACCGCTGGAGAGGATGTGCTGGATGGCATGGGCTCCCCCACCTTTGTAGGTGTGCGGCAGCGGCAGTTTGATGCGCAGGTCGAAGCCGTACTGGAGTTCGATGCCCAGGCGGGCGAGGCGGGTATCACGGTGTTTCACACCAACGAGCATCATTACGATTTACTCGTCACCCGCCGGGAAGGCCAGCGTGTGGCGCTCCTGCGCAAGCGCGTGTGCGACATGGTGACAGAGAGCGCCCCGGTGCTTCTGCCAGACGGGCCAGTAACCCTGCAAATCCGCGCAAACAGGCTGGGGTATGACTTTTTTGCGGATGCGGTTCAAGTGGGCTCGGGCGTAAGCCAGCTGCTGTCTACGGAGGTCATGGCTGGGACATTTACTGGGGGCTTCTTTGGCGTGTTCTGCCAGAAAGGTGGGCAGGCGCGGGTTACAAGATTTGCATGTGAGTATGAAAGCTAAGTGTTTCAGATTCTGCCTGTAAAATGTTCCTGTAAAAGGAGTGGGTGGCATCTTTTCCGTGCGCCTTGTAATTTGCGATTTGGAAAGTAGCGGAAAGTCGCCTAAATACTGGTTTTTTGCATCCGAGAGGGCAAAAAAGGGACGTTTCCAGAAAACGCTTTTTGGGGATGCCACCCTGGATTTTGGGACTTAAACCGATGCGGGAAAGAAAAAACAAAGAATTTTTATGAAGGCTCACAGAGGAATCTGTGGGCCTTTTGTGTATTT
>CANTDZ010000178.1 GCA_947652665.1 uncultured Clostridia bacterium | reverse complement strand
CGCCGCAGGGATTTTCCCCACGGCGGCGCTCATGCAGGTTAAAATTGTCGGATTTTGGCTTGCAATTTCCCCAATGGTAAGTTATAATCGTGATGAGATAACAGAAGCATAAAGGCAGGGCGAGGAGAGTTGCCGCTCTCCACGCCCCTATGCAGGAGCCTCTACCTCCCACACAGCAAGTAAAACTGCGCCCAAAATCCATTATAACGGTTTTCTCCCTAATAATCAATGGGGAATATCCGAAATGGTGTGTGTGCGTAGCTTCAAGCGGTGTAGGGATTTATTGCCCTGCGCCGCTTTTGTTATCTCAACGGGAAAGCCTACGGGGGCCGGGAATGGAAGTACCACCCCCACAGGCTGAACCGTTGAGAATAACGCCGCTTATGTCGGCAAGAGGAGGATTTTCCATGAAAAGCAAAAAGGCACTGATTACCCTGGCGATTACCCTAGCGCTTGTCTGCGGCATGGCGATTGGAGCCAGCGCCGCAGATACCTTGAAAGAAATTTCCGCGTACCTCAACTACGGTATCACCATCAAGTACAATGGTGAAGCACAGAACCTGACGGACGCCGCTGGAAATCGCGTCTACCCTATCACCTATAACGGCACTACCTATCTGCCTGTCCGCGCCATCAGTAATCTGCTGGGGATTGGCGTGGATTGGGACCAGGCAACAAAGACCGTGTTGCTGGGCGAAAAGGCGGACGGTACTGACCTGATTGATAACTTTAAGCCCTATAATAGTTACACAACGGACATAGATTACAGAGGTTCGCTGGATCCCGAGTTCATCCAGAGCAGTGAAAAGCAGACAACCACCATCGGCGGTGTATCCGTTAGCCACTGGCTTGCTGTGCGGCTGGATTACTTGGACGACGATGCACCGGAGTGCTCCTTTAATTTGGGCGGCAAATATGACACGCTGACGTTCCAGACATATGCCGACAAAGATATGACCTTGATTGTGACTGGTGACAACGACAGCGTTCTAGGCCAGTTTACCTTAAAGGGTGGGCAGGTGCCCCAGAGCCTTACCATCGACCTCCATGGCACGACACAGCTTACCTTCGATTGTGAGAAGGTGCCCGGCAGTACTTCTTATACAGGCGATGGGAAAGTCTGGTGCACTTATATTTTTGACGCAATATTAAAATAATCACGACTAATCCCCCGCTCTACGGAGCGGGGGATTTTGTTGTTGACAAAGGGGGGTGCTGGTGTTTGGCAGTTGGGTGGCCCGCCACGGGCGAACGCTGGGCGGTTGTCGGAAGCTGGACGCAAGGCGGAGAATAAGGTTGGTTCCGCTCCATGCAATCCCCCGCCAATAGGTAGGCAAGCCCTGATAGCTGGTCCCCGTGGGGATTGCATCGCTTTGATGGCCTGCGGGCCATAGGCTGGAATTGCGTGATATGTTGCTTCGGCCTTGATGATGGAGCGGATATGTGTTAAAATGGCTGAAAAGGAAATCCGCATTTTTTGAGAAAGGAGGACAAAATGGCAAAGAAATTTGTTCCGAACGATAACGATTTTGCAATAGCTTACTACCGTTTTTCTTCCCATGCGCAGTCTGACGCTTCCATCCAGCAGCAGAGGGACGCCGCGCAGAAATACGCCGCCGGTCACGGCCTGCAAATCATCAAGGAGTACAAGGATGAGGCCATTAGCGGCACCACCGACCAGCGGCCTGGTTTTCAGCTTATGTTGTCTGAAATTGGCAAAATCAAGCCCGGAGCGCTCATTATCTGGAAAACTGACCGGCTGGGACGTGACCGCTACGATTTAGCCATCGCAAAAAAGTACATCCGGGACGCTGGGTGTGTCATTCACTACATCGCAGAGCCGATTGCAGGAGACGCGCCGGAAAGCGCACTGATGGAGGGCGTATTGGAGAGTATGGCCGAATACTACTCCCGCCAGCTGAGGACGAATATCAAGCGCGGGCACCTCTACAACGCGCAGAATTGCCTTTACAACGGCCATAAGACCCTGGGCTATGCGGCAGAACCCGCGCCGGAGTTCGGTAAGGACAGACAGCGGTATGTCATCGACCCGGTAACGGCCCCCTTTGTGCAGAAAGTTTTCGAGGACTACGCCGCCGGAAAGCCCATGGTGGACATTGCCAAGGAGTTGAACGGCCTGGGCGTTACCACAACACGCGGAAAGCCCTTCACGGTCAATTCTCTTGCACATATCCTGAACAACCGCGCTTATATTGGGGAATACCGCTATGGCGACATTGTCACGCCTGACGGTATGCCCGCTATCGTTTCCAAGGAAGTATTCGAGGCGGCGCAAAAGCGGCTGATTTTGAACAAACGGCAGGGCGGTCAGAGGGCGAACGGCCTGACCCCGGACGAGGCCCCGCGCTTCTGGCTGACAGGCAAACTCTACTGCGGGAAGTGCGGAACGCCCATGCAGGGCTGTTCCGGCACATCCAGCTACAAGGATACGAAGCATTATTATTATGCTTGTGGTACGGCGAGGAAGAAAAAGTGCTCCTTAAAGTATGTGAAAAAGGACAAAATTGAGGCAATCGCCTGTTTCATGCTGTCGGAGTGCTTGAAAGACACGGAATTGCTGGCCTCGCTGGCTGTTGACGTGGCGGCATACTATCAGAGGGAGCACGAGGACAAGGGCTATATTGAGGGGCTGAAAGCGGAGCGGGCGGAAGCTGAAAAGGCCCTGAATAACCTTGTACGGGCCATAGAGCAGGGTATTTTCTCCGAGACAACACAGACGCGCCTGTTGGAGTTGGAGAGCCGGAAAAAGGCGCTGACGGAGGCTATCGAGGCGGAAGAAATCAAGCGGGCTGTGACAAAGAATGAAATCAGTATCCAACACTTTTTCGACGAGTACAAAAACGCTGACCTCAATGACCCGGCGGTGAGGGACTATCTGTTGGACTACTTTGTGGACAAGATTTTTGTGTATGATGACAGAGTGGTTTTGACAGCGTGGTACGGGGACGACAAGAAGGAAATCACTTGGGGCGATGTTGATTGCGTGGTTTTGAAAGACCGGAAATGCAAAAAACGTTCGAGCGCTTCGGGTTCGGTTCCACCAACTGGACATTGGACGAACACCTATTATTTCAAAGGCGGCTTTGCTGTGATGGTGTGTCTCTGATGTCGAAACGAACAGCGGAGGTCAAGGTATAAAAGCCTTGACCTCCGCCTATTATTATATTAAAATATTTATTATTGCAGATATGATGTCGGGAAGTAAAAATTTGGAGGTGAGACTATAATGCAAGTACCTGTCAATGTTTCTATGGAGATACTGGATTGGGTTATTGCACATATCAAAATTGACGCACTTCCAAATCAAATAAGAGAATATTTGAATTTGTGGGTAAACGGCGAAAAAGAACCTACGTTT
>CANTDZ010000177.1 GCA_947652665.1 uncultured Clostridia bacterium | reverse complement strand
ATAGTGAGGTCTTTATCATGTTAGAAAAATCTATTACAAAGCACGATGAAAAAACATAAAATGATCTAAAAACTACACGGACGTAAAAAGGAAAGGAGCAACGGGAAATGACCAGACTGCTGTTGTGCGGCTGCGGCGGGAAAATGGGTGCTGCCGTACAGAACTTTGTGCGGGAACGTGAAGACTGCGTAATCACGGCCGGGGTCGATATCACCGGGACACCTCAAACGGGTTTCCCTGTCTATACAGAAATCAGCGAGGTAGCGGAGCCAGTCGATGTTATCATCGATTTCTCCCACCCCTCTGCCCTCCCCTCCATCTTGGACTATTGTAAGGCTCACCCCAGCACAGCTGCTGTGTTGTGCACCACGGGGTACACCCTGGAGCAGACGGCGGAAATCCATGAATCGGCCAAGGCTATGCCCCTGTTTTACTCACGCAATATGTCGCTGGGCATTAACCTCCTTATTGAGCTGGCCAAAAAGGCCACACGGGTACTCGGCAGCTCCTTTGATGTAGAGATTGTGGAAATGCACCACAACCAGAAAATCGACGCGCCCAGCGGCACGGCCCTGATGCTGGCAGATGCCATCAATGAGGAGCAAGAGAATTCCATGAAATATGTATACGACCGGCACTCCCAGCGGAAAAAGAGGGAAAAAAGCGAGATCGGCCTGCATTCCGTGCGCGGGGGGACTATCGTCGGTGAGCATCAAGTTATTTTCTCTGGGCAGCACGAGGTCATCAGCCTGTCTCATTCCGCCCAGTCTAAGGAATTATTCGCGTCTGGAGCCATCAACGCCGCTGTCTTCATGCAGGGCAAGGGGCCAGGGCTTTATAGTATGTCCGATTTGCTCTGACAGACGGGCAGGAAAGGAAGGAAAATATGAGCAGTTCTACTGTTATCAACACGGTTGACAATATTACGTTAGTCACGCTGGTGGGGTTTCCCGCTAATGTGGACTCTATCTCCCACATTTTTGAGGCCATTTCCAAGTACGAAATCAACATCGACATGATTTCCATGGCTCCCACCCACGGGGCGTTCACCGGGCTTTCGTTCACAATTTCCGACAACGATTTGATCGACATTCTCGCTTTCACCACCCAGCTCAAGCGCGAAACGGACGTCAACGTAATCGTCAGCAGCGTAAACCACAAAATTTCCGTCTATGACCCCGCCATGAAAAATACGCCCGGCATCGCTGCTCAGGTATTCGGCGCAATTACCGGCACCAATGCCGATATCCGGCTTATCACGACCTCGGAGGTGGAAATCTCCCTGCTGGTCACCGAAGCCGACTTCGACACCGTACTGGATGCTATCCAAAAAGCAATGGCATAAAAAATAAAAGAAAAGGGCTCCTTCTCCCCCACCTTGGCGGGAAAAGGAGCTCTTTTTTACTTCAAAATGACCTTGTGGAAAACCTTTTTGCCTTTCTTGATAATCAAGCCGTCCGGCCGGAAGTCTTCTGCGTCAAAGCACTTGCCAATATCCGTGACCTTCTGGTCATTAGCGGAGACGCCTCCCTGCTGTACCAAACGCCGGCCCTCGCCCTTAGAGGCAGCGAGGCCTGTCTTCACCAGCAGGTCAAGAATGTTCTTCGACTCCTCCTGGGGGAGCTCCGTGGTGGGCATATTGGCCGTGTTTGCGCCGCCGCCAAAGAGTGCCCGCGCACCCTCTTGGGCTTTTTGGGCCTCCTTCTCGCCGTGCACCATTTTTGTCAGCTCAAAAGCCAGGATCTCTTTGGCCTGGTTCAGCTGGCTGCCTTCCCAGCTGCTCATCTCATCCAACTGTTCCAAAGGCAGGAAAGTAAGCAGGCGCAGGCACTTAAAGACATCGGCGTCGCCCACGTTGCGCCAGTACTGGTAGAAGTCAAAGGGCGAGGTCTTGTTGGGGTCCAGCCAGACCGCGTTGCCCGCCGTCTTGCCCATCTTTTTGCCCTGGGAGTCGGTCAGCAGGGTAATGGTCATGCAGTGGGCGTCCTTGCCCAGCTTGCGGCGGATCAGCTCCGTGCCGCCCAGCATATTGCTCCACTGGTCGTCACCGCCAAACTGCATATTGCAGCCGTAATGCTGGAACATATGGTAAAAGTCGTAAGACTGCATGATCATATAGTTGAACTCCAAGAAAGACAGGCCCTTTTCCATGCGCTGCTTGTAGCACTCGGCCCGCAGCATATTGTTAACCGAGAAGCAGTGCCCCACCTCGCGCAGCAGCTCCACATAGTTGAGATCCAGCAGCCAGTCGGCGTTGTTAAGCATCATAGCCTTGCCAGGGCCCTCGCCGAACTCAATGAAGCTCTCCATTTGGCTCTTAAACCGGGCCGCATTGTATTCAATATCTTCCCGGGTAAGCACCTTGCGCATATCCGTGCGGCCAGAAGGGTCACCGATCATAGTGGTGCCGCCGCCAATAAGCGCGATGGGCTTATTGCCTGCCATCTGAAGGCGCTTCATCAACGTAAGCGCCATGAAATGGCCAGCCGTAAGGCTGTCCGCCGTGCAGTCAAAGCCGATATAGAAGGTGGCTTTGCCAGCGTTCACCATCTCGCGAATCTCGTCCTCGTTGGTCACCTGGGCGATGAGCCCCCGTGCCTGCAGTTCTTCATAGATTCCCATTTTCTTCATCCTTTCGCGTGTTTATAGTATTTTTTCATAGTCAACTATGGTCATGCCTGGCTGGATTTGCTCCGTACTACCTGTCTTGCGATAGCCCAGTTTTTCATAAAGATAGCACAGCTTTGACTCTTCCTGTATGGTATCCAATTCCCATTGGGCGGCCCGTGGGTACAATTTTTCTGCTTGCAGCATAGCCTCTTGGGCATAACCCCGACCCTGATATTCAGGGAGGATACAAATTGGCGACACCCGGCAAGCCGTGCCCTTATCCTGAATCCGCATGAAGCCAATGGCCTCCCCTTCTGTCATAATGAAATAGTAGACCGAATTCTCCCATTGCATCCGCTGGATGATTTTCTCCAGCGGCTCCGCCGCCGGGTTCGTATCATAATCCTGATACTTTTCCAGCAACTCCTGAAATGCGCGCACCTGTATGGCATGGCATTTCTCAGCATCTGCGAGCCCTGCAATTTGTAAGGTCATAAAGCTTTACACTCCTTTCTTTAGATAGGACAGCAAAAAAGCCCTCTATGCTTACGCACAGAGGGCGAACATCGTCGCGGTACCACCTCAGTTTACCGCAGCTTTACAGACTGCGGCCTCACAGGCACTATCATGCCCTAGCAGAGTAACGCCTGCTGCACGGCTTTTCCTACTTGCAAAGCTTTCAAAAAAGCAGCTCGGAAAGGTATTTTCAACTGCTGCCATGCTCCTGCTTCCACCAACCGCAGGCTCTCTTTGCCATATAAAGCAGCGCTTACTTCAGGCAACACCGCACA
>CANTDZ010000176.1 GCA_947652665.1 uncultured Clostridia bacterium | reverse complement strand
GTGCCCATTATAAGGTTTCTTCTGATTATATATTGGGACTTCCGAAAGGTTTGAAATGGCCAAATGAAACGGGGCGCTAACACATAAACGTAGGGGCGGGTTCTAAACCCTGCCTTCCCCCCTATGGGGGGAGGGCTTGTTTCTTGCATCTCCGCACCAGATAAGCAGAAATCTTAAAAACAACAGAACAGTTTCGCCTCCTCCCCTGCGTATTTTGACCCTGCTTTCATAAAATTTGAAAAAAGTTCTTTACATTATCGCATTAGTATGCTAAACTGCTGTTGCGTGAAAGAAACGCACTGAAACTTTGGAGGATTTTAAGATGAACAAGATGAAAAAATGGCTCGCTTTGGCGCTGGCGCTGGTCATGTGCCTGGCCCTGGCGGCGTGCAAAAGCAATGAAGAGCCGAAAACCGACGATAATGAAATTCACGACGATAACACCGTCCAGACCGACATGGAATACGTCAAGGAAAAGGGCACCCTGGTAGTGGGCATCACCGAGTTTGAGCCCATGGATTACCAGAACGCCGACGGCGAGTGGATCGGCTTTGACGCTGATATGGCCAAGGCCTTTGCCGACAGTCTGGGCGTGAACGTGGAGTTCCAGATCATTGAGTGGGACAATAAGGTCTTTGAGCTCGAGGGCAAGACCATTGACGTGGTGTGGAACGGTATGACCCTCACGGACGAGGTCAAGAGCGCGATGGAGTGCTCCAACGCTTATTGCAACAATGCCCAAGTAGTCGTGGTCCCCGCCGCCGTGGCTGACCAGTATCAGGATATTGACAGCGTTAAGGGGCTGTCTTTTGCCGTAGAATCCGGTTCCGCCGGTAAGGCGGAAGTTGAGAAGCTGGAAGCCTCCTTCACCGAGGTCGCCGACCAGGCCACTGCTGTTCTGGAGGTCAGCTCCGGTACTTCCGAGGCCGCCGTCATTGACTCCCTGATGGCCGGCGCAATGGTGGGCGAGGGCACCAGCTACGCCGATTTGACCTACACCGTGGTTCTGAACGCCGAGGAAGGCGAGCAGTACGGCGTAGGCTTCCGCAAGGGTTCCGATTTGGCCGCCGCACTTAATGAGTTCTTCAAGACCTCTTACGCCGACGGCACTATGATTGAGATTGCCGAGAACTACGGCATTCAGGCCGCGCTCATCGAGCAGTAAAACAGCTGGCAGAGAGCCTACAGCTTTCTTGCCAAGGGCTGCGCTGCGAAATCCCGCCCATTGGGCACAATTTCAGCCAAGGCATAAGTTCGACCATCCAAATCAAAGATTTGGAGTCTTACTTATCCGCAAGAAGTATTTTTTCGCCGGCGAAGCTGCCGAAAAAATAAACTTAACTTTATTTCGCTCTGCGGAGCGAAACTCTGCGAGGCTTTAAAAGCAGAGGGCTTCTGAGTCCTCTGCTTTTCACTCGTTTTGAACAAGGTGGAATACATATGTTTTTAACCGTTCTCGGCGCGCTCAATGCGGGTTTTTTGCAGACCTTCAAGCTGTTCGCTGTGACCCTTATCGGCGCGCTGCCATTGGGGTTGATCGTCTCTTTTGGATCCATGAGCCGCTTCACGCCCCTGCGCTGGCTCACCCGGGCAGTCGTGTGGATCATCCGGGGCACGCCGCTGATGCTCCAGCTCATCATCATCTATTACATTCCCGGGCGGGTCATGAGCGCCAGTCCTTGGGGCAGCGGTGAGAGCGGACGCTTTCTGGCGTCCTGCATCGCTTTTATCATCAACTACGCCTGCTATTTCTCGGAAATCTACCGGGGCGGCATTCAAGGCGTGCCCGCAGGCCAGCAGGAAGCCGGACTGGTACTGGGCATGACCAAAACGCAGATTTTCTTCAAGGTCACGCTGCTGCAAATGATCAAGCGCATCGTGCCTCCCATGTCTAATGAAATCATTACGCTGGTGAAAGACACCTCCATCGCCCGTATCATCTCCTTCCAGGAGGTTATTTGGGCAGGCTACGCGTTTTTGAAGGGTTCTCACGGTTATTCCGGCCTGATTTGGCCGCTGTTTTTCACCATGGTGTACTATCTGGCATTCACCGGCGTTTTGACCCTGCTGTTCAGCTGGGTCGAACGGAAGCTGGATTATTTCCGGTAAGGGGGCAGACATATGGCAATTTTGGATGTACAACATATTGAAAAGCATTTCGGCGCCACGAAGGTGCTCAGGGATATCAGCTTCTCTCTGGACGAGGGCAACGCGCTGGCCATCATTGGGTCCTCCGGTTCCGGAAAGACCACGCTGCTGCGGTGCCTGAATTTCTTGGAGACGCCGGACAAGGGTACCATCTCCGTGCGAAATGAGCTGCTGTTCGACGCGGCGGACCCCGCCACCCAGTCGGAGAAGGATATTCGGAAAAAGCGTCTGCACTTCGGTATGGTGTTTCAGAGTTTCAATCTGTTTCCCCAGTACACGGCCTTGCAGAATGTGATGCTGGCTCGGCAACTGCTGGCAAAGGAACAGCCGGAATTCAAGCAGAATAAAAAGCACATGTTTGCCGAGATTGAGGACCATGCCCGGGTGCTGCTTTCCCAAATGGGACTGGCAGACCGGGCGGGACACTATCCCCATCAGCTTTCCGGCGGTCAGCAGCAGCGGGTGGCCATCGCCCGGGCACTGGCCATGCAGCCGGACATTTTGTGCTTTGACGAACCTACCTCCGCCCTGGACCCAGAGCTCACCGGCGAGGTGCTGAAGGTCATTCGCGCTCTGGCGGAGCAAAAGACCACCATGGTCATCGTGACCCATGAGATGTCTTTTGCCCGGGATGTGGCGGACCAGGTCATTTTTATGGACGGGGGCGTCATCGTGGAGCAGGGCGACGCCCGGCAGGTCATCGAGCACCCGCAACAGGAGCGGACCCGGCAGTTTTTGTCCCGGTACGAGGGGGACAGATGAAACCGGGGCGGAGCGTCGCTCCGCCCTGACTTGCGCTTGCTGCGGTCATGACCGTTCAGCACAAGGCCAAAAAACGCAAAATAGAAATACGCTGCCTGACTTTGCGTTCTTGACACCGCACCTGTGGAGTGGTAAGATGTTAGACACGCCGGTGTGGTGGAACTGGCAGACACAAGGGACTTAAAATCCCTCGATGGCAACATCGTACCGGTTCAAGCCCGGTCACCGGCACCACGGCGTCGCTTGCGACGCTCCAACACAAATTGGCATTGCTTCCCGCAATGCCAATTTGCTTTTTCCTCTCTGCAGCTCCGCCTTTTCAAACAGAAACCGTCATTGGAATTCCGCTTTCAGCGGAATTCTTTGTGTTGTCTTGTTTCTGTTTGAGAGGCGGAATTTGTTGGGGCTTTGTTTTTTGGGATTTTTATGTTATAATATCCACAATCCTTCGGTAAATCGGCGCAAAGGGGGTGCGGATGTGAAAATTCATTTGGAACAGGGACAAAAGCTGGT
>CANTDZ010000175.1 GCA_947652665.1 uncultured Clostridia bacterium | reverse complement strand
ATACTCATTTGTTTCAAATACTGGCATTGTTTTTGATATGCAAAAAGAAAATCTTGGGAAGTTTATTGACTGTGGTTACATCATTAAGGAGGAATAAAATCTATGGACGGCATTATGCCTTTGGCTGATGAAATTATTATGAAAACGCGTATATACCAAGGGCGGCCTCAGTTCCGCCGCTGGAACGCTACACGAGGCTACTGGGTAGACCCTGAGTGGATTGACTTATAAGCCATAAAGAAAGGTTAATAAAATTGTATTATAATCCAAAAAGTTAAGAGGGACTGGACACCCAATTCCAGCCCCTCTTAACTTTTTAGACCCCGGAGGCCAAAATGAAAAACCCCAAACTCGACCCCGCGCTCAAGCGCACCTTCACCTACCTAAAGCCCTACAAACGCGAATTCCTGCTGGTCGCCCTGGCGCTGCTGGTGTCCACGGCGGTGGGATTCCTCCAGCCGCTTGTCATCCAATCCATCACCGACGACGGCATGGTCCAGCAAAACATGGCCGTGCTGGTGCGCTCCGTGGGCGTGCTGGCGGCGCTGGTGGTAGCCAACCAGGCCATCGACCTCTGGCAGACGCACATCTTCGCCGAGGTGCACAACAAATCCTATTACGCCATCTTCCACCAGGTCTTCCAAAAGCTGCTGCACCTGGAAAAATCCTACTACCAGGACAAGAACAACACCGAAATATTGAGCTTCTTGCAGATGGATGTCTCCCAGGTCTCCTCCATCACCGACCGCTACACGGTCATGAGCGCCAGCTATTTGTTCCGCATCATCAGCGGCCTGATAGGTCTTTTCCTCATCAGCTGGAAAATGGCGCTGGTGGTGCTGGCCATGGTGCCCATCAAATTCTTCCTGGTGCGCGGCCTCTCCAAGCGACGGGAGAAAGCCATGGACGAGCTTCTGGAATCCAGCAGGGACTTCTCCCAGTGGTTCGGCGACAACCTGGGCGGCGTGGACGAAATCAAGCTGTGGAACCTGTTCAAAAGCCGCGACGAAGCCTTCACCCAGCGCCAGCGCCAGCTGCTGCGCCTGGAGAAAAAAGGCGCCATGATTGACGGCTGGAACACCTTCTGGGAGACGCTGCTGGGCTGGTCGGTGACCCTCGTGCTGTACCTGCTGGGCGGCTGGCTCATCTGCACGGGCGGCCTGACCATCGGGGCGGTGTTCGCCTTTGCCAGCTACTCCGGCTACGTGACCGGGCCGGTCTCGGCGCTCATCAACTTAAAGATGTACTTTGCGCGCATCCTGCCCTCGGCCCGGCGGCTGTTTCAATTCCTGGACCTGGGCACCGAGCCGGACACCGGCAGCGCAGAAATCACAGCCCGCCCGCCCCGGCTGGAATTCCGCCAAGTGGGCTTCCGGTACGACGAGAGCCGCCCCATCCTGCAAAGCGCGGACTTCACCGTAGAACCCGGCGAAAAAGTAGCCATCATCGGCCCAAACGGCAGCGGGAAGTCCACCATCCTGAACCTCCTACTACGCTTCTACCAGCCCGACTCCGGCCAAATCCTGGCCAGCGGCACCGACATCTCCTCCCTGCCTCTGTCCGCCTACCGCAGCCTGTTCTCGGTGGTCAGCCAAGAGCCGTACCTGTTCCTGGGCGACATCCTCCAGAACACGGACCTAACCGGCCAAGCCACCGAAAGCCAGCTGCAAGCCGCCCTGAAAGCCAGCGGCGCAGCGTCCTACATCGCCCGGATGCCGGAGGGGGAAAAGACGCAGATCGGCCGCAACGGGGCCAAGCTCTCCGGCGGTGAAAAGCAGAAGCTGGCCGTCGCCCGCGCCCTGCTGAAAGACGCCCCCGTCGTGATCCTGGACGAAGCCACGTCCGGCTTCGATGTGGAGTCCGACGCCTACTTGCACGACATCATCGTCCACCAAATGCAGGGGAAATCGGTAATCCTCATCACCCACCACTACAGCAACCTGGAAGGAATGGACAAAGTATACCGCCTGGAAGACGGCCGGTTAAACCCGCTCTAACATCTCTTGGGCCCACTGCAGCGTAAGCGCGCCGACCCGCCGGTCTGCCGCGTCCGATACTGCCAAAATCCCGCTCTCTGCGTACCAGTAAGTGGGATAGCCCAACAGCGCCAAAAACTCCTGCGCCTCCACATACATTTTTCCCTCTACGTCCATAGGGCTGTTCATTAGCAGCCGCTCGGAACCGTTCACAACCACCGTTTCCGATGCGGCAGACAGCCTAGCCTCCGTCTGCCCTAGCTGCACGACCACCTGCCCGGCGTCCGCGTCCCAGCCTACGATCCCCCCCAGAGCGCTCTCCACAGTGCTCCGCAAGGGGATGTACGGCTTGCTGTCCTCCACCCGCAGCAAAGAGGATAGCCGGACAGGCCGCCCTTCTTTTAAGATGCGCCCATTATCCGCCTGCATAAAAAGGAACCCCTGCGCCGCTTTTTCCGGGGGCTCATACAAGCCATGGCTTTCCAGAAATCCGGCTGCGGCAGCTTCGCACCGCAAATAAGCCTGCTCACCTTTGGCAAGAGGGGACTCCGGCGAGCCTGCCGCCATGGGCGCGACCCCTATGTACAGCACCGCCGCCGCATACAGCAGCACAACCCACCGGAACCTCACCCGCTGTGCGTGGTGCCAGGCGCTGTACCATCGCAGCAGAAGGGAATCAATTTTTTCCGCCGTTTTGGACAGGCTGTTTGCCACATCATAAAAACCTCCGCCATACTTCCGGTGGAGCCGGTCGACGACCCACTCCAGCACAAAATAGATGCCGCGGAAAAGGGCGCTCAGCAGAAACGGCACAATCGACAGCAGCCAAAGCACACACCGCCCCAGCAGCACTCCGAAGACCACCGCCAGCAGCAAGAGCACGCAAGCGCTCCGCAGCAGCTGGGGGCTTGCCAAAAAAGCTTCTATAGCATAATTCCATTCCATTTATTCATCCTCATCATACATCGCGTCGATTATCGTATCGGCGAAGCCGCCTTCCGTCCCCTTGGCTTCCCCTTCTTCCGAGCCTCCCGTTAACCGCTTCGTATCGTCCGCCGCTCCGCCGACCAGGCGCGCCTTCGCATAATTTTTGGACTCCTCGTCGGTCAGGATGTCGTTCTTCCGCAAAGCCTGGATGCGGCCGATCTCCGTTTGGAACCGCTTGTCTTCGTGCTCCTCGATCTTTTGGAAAGCTTCCTCTTCCGTCATCCGCCCTTCCACCACGGCGATCTGCAGGGCCTCCGGCAGGCTGGAGGACAGGGAAGCGGTAAGTTCGCGGGCGTTCTTTTTCAGCTTCATGTCCAGCTGCTGCGTGCTGTACTTTTTCACGTATTCCTGTGCGTTCTCCCCCGGTTCGGCCACTACAATGGACACCCGGTAGGAAAATCCCGTGGAATCGTCAAAATTATTGTAGGACGACAGTTTCTCCGTCAATTCCTCATCCATTCCCTCGTAATCCAGGATGCT
>CANTDZ010000174.1 GCA_947652665.1 uncultured Clostridia bacterium | reverse complement strand
ACAAGATGTTTGACAATCCTACAGGAGAAGCCCAAACAGCAAAAAACGGCAGGGGCGCAGAGGAACCCGCCGTTTTTGGTTTGGGGAATGTCATTGGATAGAGCAATCGAGATAATGTTCCAGTTCCTCGTCGTCCCTTTTTTTGTCGAGATACAAAAGGAGCGCGGAAACAGAGGCCACAACGGCCGCGATGGCGGCTACGACCCCCACAAGGATTGCCAATTTGCTACCATTTTTCATGAGATGGCCACCTCCAGAAGTAGTATGCATATTACTTTTCTTATCATACTCAATTTCAGGCAAAAAGTCAACTACTTCTTGACAAAAGAGCGGAGCCGTGGTAAAATAATAAGCGTTACGTAACGAATGTTATTTAGAGGGTGAAGCTATGCCGCCAAAAGCAGCCGTAAGCAAAGAAGATATTTTGCGCGCCGGAGTAGCGCTGGTTCGGGAAGGAGGCCTGGGGAGCATCAATGCCAGGAGCCTGGCTGGAGCGCTGGGTTGCTCTACCCAGCCGATTTTCCGCGTATACAAAAATATGGGCGAGCTGTTCGCCGACCTGCGCGGGGCTATGGACGAGGTCTATGAGCGCTTTATGGAAGCGCGGATACGGGAGGAAAATCGCCTGCTGACCCAGAGTATCGCGTATGTGGAGTTTGCTCGGCAGGAAAAACACATCTTCAACGCCCTGTTCATGAACCTGACCATGGCCGGAGCGTCGCTGGAAGATATCCTGGCCGCGCCCTGGAACCGGGCATCTATTGAAAATGCAGCGAAGACCGCAGAAATCGGGATTGCAGAGGCGGAGGCGCTCTTTCTGCACGTATGGCTGTATTCCCATGGGGTGGCGACACAGATTGTGTCAAATCAGATCGATCTGCCTCAGGAGCGCGTTCAGCGTTTGATGGAAGAAGTATTTTGGAAATTTGCCGGAAGCAAGGAGGTCCCTTATGCTGGTAAGTAAAAAACGGACAGAAGAAGAAAAAAATAAATATATGCAGGACTTGCGGGCGTGGATTGAAAGCCAAAAAGACGTGCCCGCGGAGGAGATGGCCGGTTTTTTTGCGGCACGCCTGGAAGGGTATGAGGGCGTGCATCTGGGCAACTGGGGCGAGGAGTACCGCGCCATCGCCGATTATTTTGACGACGGGCTGGAGTCCCTACTGGATATCGGCTGCGGTACCGGGCTGGAGCTTACTGCAATGTTCAAGCGGTTCCCAGAACTACAGGTGACCGGCATCGACTTGTCGTCCCATATGCTGGGCCGCCTGCGGGAGAATTTCCCGGGGAAAAACATCGCCCTGGTGAACGCCGACTATTTCCAGCACCCTTTCGGCGAAAGCCTTTTCGACGCTGCGCTCTCCTTCGAGACGCTGCACCATTTCCCTTTTGAAAAGAAACTGGGGCTTTATAAAAAGCTGTATAAGGCCCTGCGCCCCGGCGGCTATTATGTAGAATGCGATTATGTCGCCTGCGGTCCCGAAGAAGAAGCCCTCTGCCAGGCCCATCTGGCAGAGAAGCGCCGGAAAAGCGGCATCCCCGACAGCCAATTCCTCCACATCGACACGCCCCTTACCCTCCCCCACCAACTGGAGCTGCTGGAAAAAGCCGGGTTCGCCAATGTGCGCGTCCTTTATGAAAATGGCAGCACCGCGATCCTGCGTGGCGAACGATCCAAAAAATCCTGAGAAAAAAATAGAATTTTCCCGGAACAGGGCTTGACAAACCCATCCCCTTCGTGTATAATAATGACTGTCGCTCGAAGTGATTTGGGCGCGATGGCCCGGTAGTTCAGCTGGTTAGAACGCTAGCCTGTCACGCTAGAGGTCGACGGTTCGAGCCCGTTCCGGGTCGCCATGCTGCTATGGCTCAGTCGGTAGAGCGCATCCTTGGTAAGGATGAGGTCAGCAGTTCAAATCTGCTTAGCAGCTCCAAGAAAAACCCCGTAAGACTGCGGTCTGCGGGGTTTTTGGTTTTTTGCCTTGCTTTTGGCTGGCACGAAAAGGACATACAAAAGGACATACGCTCTCAAAATATCGATTGTTTTATTCGCTGTCCCCCGCCGCTTCCAACGCTTCTCGAAAAATATCCCCCGCGCGCTTGACGCTTTCCTCGTCAGCATGGGTGTACATCCGCAGGGTGACGGCTTTATCACTGTGACCCAGCTTTTCGCTTACACTGGCTACGTCTGCGCCGTTGATAATGGCTACACTGGCGAAGCTATGACGGAGTTTGTGTGGGTGCAGGTCTGCCACGCCGTAACGCTTTGCAAAGCGCTTCATGTACCGTGTAGGACTTTGCGGGTGCATGGGCGCGGGGCTCCCGTCCTGATTAAAGACGTAAGGCGAAAGCCCACCCGCCGCTTGTTCCTGCCGCAGTTGGCGCAACAGGGACACCACTCCCGGCGCAATGTCCACCGTGCGGGTCTTGCCGCTTTTGGGTGTGTCCAGATACACGCCTTTGGCGGGAGTATAGCACAGGTTCCCGGCTACGGTGATGCGGCCTGCATCCAAGTCCACATACTCCCATTTCAGGCCGCAGGCTTCCCCCCGGCGCAGGCCCGTGTCTATCAACAGGGACATATATGCCTGCCATTTCAGCGGCTCGTGCTGCAGGCAATCCAGAATATATTTTAGCTCACCAGCGGTATAGCTTTCCGCTTCGGTGGGCTTTTTTAGTTCGTCCTTGCGGGGCTTGGGACGCTCTACCTTGCCCATCGGGTCGCGATCAATGAGGTCGGTGATATAAGCCATTTTGAACAGGCTTTTTAGCACAGTGTAAGCTTTTACACAAGTCGCCTGGGCCTTACCTGCCGCTTGCATGGAAAGTAGCAAAGCGCTGATTTCAGCCGGGGTTATCTCAGGTAGCTTGAAATCCCCCAGTGCCGGGTATATCCACTTGTCCAGTATGCCCTGGTATGTGCTGCGCCCGTTTTCGCTCATAGTGACGGCTTTTGCAGGCATGAACACGCCCTCGCCATATTGTTTTAGGGTTTTTATTTTAGCCTGCTCTATAGCCTGTTGGCGGATCGCTTCAGCCCGTTCCTCCCGGCTGACGATTTCCCCGGCCTGGGCTTTGCGCTCAAATTCTGCTGCCTGCTTGGC
Source organism: uncultured Clostridia bacterium (assembly GCA_947652665.1). Taxonomy (GTDB): domain Bacteria; phylum Bacillota; class Clostridia; order Oscillospirales; family Acutalibacteraceae; genus Acutalibacter. The sequence goes on along the minus strand of CANTDZ010000174.1, from coordinate 343 downwards.
AAGTTCCCGCTCTATGGCTTTCTGGCTCCACCCCTCAGGCGGGTACCAGCGGGTGGACAAGTAGGACTTTCCCCGACCACGACTTACTCGGATTTTATAGAACCGTTTTCCGTCTTTCGTAGTCATTTCTTGAATGTTGGGCATGGGCTCCTCCTTTTTGAAAAAAATTTTCCACAAGATGTTGTGGTTTGTCCCCTGTTTTACAAACTTATTTGCGGTGATGTGATTTTGTTCTAAAGTAGAATATCTTGAAACAAGATGTAATATTCTGTCTACACATAAAAGAAACCACATTTGGAGCGCATTCCCGATTATACAATATATTGTGTATTTTCCCTTTGAA
>CANTDZ010000173.1 GCA_947652665.1 uncultured Clostridia bacterium | reverse complement strand
ATAGGGTTTACAATCCAATACTCCTTTACCCCGGCATCTGCATAGAGATTCAATTTGCGGATATAGTCATAGCTGGCGGTGCTGGGAGAAATGATTTCTATAATCCAGTCGGGCGCTCCGGTGCAGCCCCGGTCTGTCAGCTTTTCCGGGTCGCAGATTACAGTTATATCCGGCTCAACTATAGTTTTGTCGTTATTTGCAAACAATTTGACGACAAATGGGGCAAGGTAGACTTTGCAGGAACCTTTTTTAGAGCGGATGTAAAGGTTGATTTCAGTATTCAGAAAATTAAGCATTTCCTGGTGAAGTCTGCTGGGTGCAGCCATATAATAAATCTGTCCGTCAACTATTTCCGCCCGCACATTCTCCGGCAGACTATAATAATCCTCTTCTGTATAGATTTTCAACTGTGCCAATGCCATAATTCTGATTCCTTTCATGAGAGGCGTATGTGGTTTCGTACTTCGTTATTATCATACCATTTTCCCGGCGGAAAGGAAAGGAGAAAAAAGCCGTTGTCCTTTTCGGGACAGCTTACGCCCTCCTCGTTCTGCCCGAACAGCACTTTCGCTGTCACCCCGCTTGCGCTGAAATATGCCACCAAACTTTCTTCATTGTCAAAATCCTCCTCGCTTTTTATTGCCGTTTTCGTTTCAAAGCCCATATAATAGTTTTCATTCATTTAACAGAATTTTGATATTCCCTAGGCGTCATACCGTAGTATTTCTTGAACTGCTCCGTGAAATAGGAATAATTGCCGAAGCCCACGCAGTCAGAAACCATGGTGATAGTCAGCTTCCTGTCCCGCAGCAGCTCTCCCGCCAGGGTCATACGCTTTTTCAGGATATAGTCGCTGACAGTCTGCTGGAAGCGTTTCTTGAAAGAGCGGGTCAGGTGATCCGGGCTGACATAGGCCATATTGGCCAGCTGGCGGACGCTGAGTTCCTCCGACAAGTGCTTTTCGATATAGTCCACCACCTTGTCCACCACGTCCACGGTCTCCTCCCGCCTGGACTGGGCAATATTTTCCACATAAATCTTGCCGTAATTTTCCAGAGTGGACTGCCTGTGCTTCTCCTCCACGGTCTTCATGGTTTTGGCCAAAACTTCCGTGAGAAAATCGTAGCGCACAGGCTTTAAGATATAGTCCAGGCATTTCAGCCGCACCGCCTGCCTGGCAAAGTCGAACTCGTCATGGCAGCTTAAGATAATGCACTCCGTCTCCGGGGAATGGCCGCCCACCCACTCAATCAGCTCCAGACCGCTCTCATCCGGCATCTCGATGTCGCACAGCAGGATGTCAATCCGCTTTTTCTGAGCTGCCTGCTGCTCGAAGACTTCCACTGCCTGGCCGTAGCTGCCGGCCTGGAGCACTTCTTCAAATTCCAGCACCTCCCAGTTGACACCGTCCATGATGCCCTGTCTGGCAAAGTATTCGTCATCCACTATCAGTAAACGCATATACTTCTCCCCCGTTTTTTAAACCCAAAACGTAAAGCTGACCATATCCGGCGCGCCCTCTCCGCTGTATTCCAGGTACAGGGTGTGGACACCGCCTGGAATCTGCACGGGGGCCTGCAGTTCTCTCCATTCCGGGGTGTCTATGTCCACGGGTATCTCGCCGCAGGTGTCTGTCTCGGTTTTTATTGTAAATTTTCCTTTGGCCTTTCCGCGGCAGTTTAGGTTCAGGGCTTTCATGCCCTGGAAGTTGAAATATTTATATCCTATCCTGGTTCCGTTTACGATATTGCGTATATACTGGATGGGCAGTTTTTCTTCCTCTGCCAGCAGTTCGGGGGTGGGCTCGGCGTCTTTTCTGTCCTGGGTGAGATAGGGGTAGTCCAGCTTCATTCCCTTTGGGTGGGAGAATACGGCTTTTCCCTCTCTGGTCAGGTGGCAGCAGATTGCGGCAGGGTAGGTGCCGCTGCCTGCAAGGGGGCCCTTATTCAGGCCGCAGGAAGTTACTTCCGCCTGGGATATCCTGCCCTCTTCATCAAAGAAAATCTTCTCCGCGCAGCCCTGTCTGCTGTACTGGGTGCGGTTGGTCTGGCGGTGGTAGAACACGTACCACTGTCCCTCACAGCACTCGATGCCGCCGTGGGTGTTGCCCAGGCAGTTCACGGCCTCTTCGGCCCTCCGGCCGTTTAAGAACACGTCCCCGATATCCACCAGGGTGCCGCCGAATTGATATCCCTGGTCCGGTTTATGGCTGACGGCGTAGCACAACTCGTGGCTTTGGACGGAGGAGTATACGAAATAATATTTTCCGTTTATTTTGCGGATGGAGCTGGCCTCAAAGAATTCATGGCCCTCATAGCCTGTGCCGGCGCTCTCGTGGATATTGGGCATCAGGGGCTTTGGTTCTGTCTTCAGGGTCAGCATGTCCTGCCGGAGGGTCATGACCTGGGAGCCCTGGCCCTGGCCGCTGATTTCCCTGCGGATAGGCGCGTTGCCGGAATAAAGGTAGATTTCGCCATCCTCGTCCACGAAAATGCCGGGGTCGAACTGCAGCAGGTCTCCCTCTCTGTCTCCCAGGGGCACGCCGTCCTCATGGCGCACAAAGCCCAGGAATTGGTATTTGCCTGCAGGGGTGTCACACACTGCCACGCCGATTCTGTTCAGATAGTCCAGGCAGTAGTACAGGTAGAATCTGCCGTCCGGCCCCTGGGCTACATCCGGCGCCCACATGGCGTGGATGCCGGGAGGATTTAGGGAGTCCTCCCCACCCATGTCCATCATGAAGCCGGGCTTGTTTGGCGGGGTGTCCCCAGGGATATCCTGGTTCCTGGGGTCCTGGTCTTTTCTGTAAATCACGCCCTCGTACCGCCAGTCCGTAAGGTCTGTCACCGGGGCGGAGTAGCAGATGTAGTCGTTGAGGCAGAATTCCACGCCGCCGAAGCGGTCATGGCTTCCGTAGAGGTAAATTCTGTCCCCGAATACATGGGGTTCGCCGTCGGGCACGTACTCGAATGTAGGCATGTAGGGATTGTATATTTGTCTCATGTGCATTAGTCCACCTTTCTTTTCGGCCCACAGTCTTTGCTTCCGGGCCCTGTTTCTATTCTTTGCAATCGCTAGTCGTAATCTTCTATCAGCCACTCATCTTTCCAGTCAATGAACACCATGCCCTGGGGATATTCCCTGCAGGGCTCCACGAACCGAAAGGGCAGCCATACATAGTCTGCTATGGAGGTGTTTGCCCGGATGTCCTGGGGGAATTTCTCCGCCAGTTTCAGAGCCTCCGCCTTGTCCGCCTCTGGGTCGAACAGCATATCATATAGAACTTCTTCTCACACTTTGTAGCTTCTCCAGCCACTGTACTGCTTCCTCCCCGGGGGTGTTGGTGCGCCGCATCAGTTCTTTCAGGCGCATGCTTTTCATGGTCGCAAGGCGCTGCTCCTCGGTCATATGGGTCGCCGCAGCGGCACCTTTCTTTCGGGAGTCGTACACTGCCATGAAGTCCCTGAAAATCTGCAGTCCCT
>CANTDZ010000172.1 GCA_947652665.1 uncultured Clostridia bacterium | reverse complement strand
GGGCCTGCAAAAACCGGACGTTTTCCTCCACTGGCTTATCCTTCATAAACTCCGCGATAATGCGCAGCCTGCTGCTGGGGTCGTTCGCGCCAATGCGCAGGGCCTCATCTATGGCTGCTTGGGGCACCTGGGGCTGCAGGGTGATAACCTCCCCGCCAGGGCGCGGGGTATGGGCAAGGGGCTTGAAATCCCCCGCCCCAAAAAGGGAAAACTGCCCAAACCCGTCCTCTAGCTGTACACCAGCTCTGCCAGTATGGTTTCCTCCGCCTGGTGCTTCGCGTTGTTCATCAAGCCTGCCCACTTCATGGGGTCCCGGGCTTTCAGGTCCTCCGTTATCCCCATGGATTTCTGTAGCTGGGGTATCAACAGTTCCAACCGCTGGGCCGCTGTCTGGTCTATCTCCACCAAGTGCTGGCTCAACATCCCTTCCAGGATCAGCCGGTTGTACAGCACTGGCCTGTACTCTTTCAGATATGCCATCCGCAGCAGGCCGTACTTGCCTAGCTGTGGGGCTTCCTCTATCTCCAGCTCCGGGAGCAGGAAGCCCCCCTCCTGCCTGTACTGTATCCCTGCCATGTGTACCCCTTTCCGCGAGATGCGCCCGCTCAAAATTCTTGACCGTGATTTCTATCTGCCGCAAAATGGTTTCACTGTTCCGGCTTACCGCTGTGCCCAGGGCCGTAACGGCGGCTGGGGTGTTGAAGTCGAACACGCTTAAAAAATCCTCATGCTGTAGCTGGCTGTCCGGGTCCAGGCCGCAGCGGGCCAGCAGCACATAATGGGTGCTGGCGGCACAAGCCTCGCAAAAGCCGGCCTTGATGTTGGCCTCGTCCAGTTCCTCCAAAAAAGAACCTGCCACACTATCCAGGATATCATCCTGGTTTTCTTCCCAGCTTTCCTCCGCTAAAATCCTGGCGGCGGATTCCAACTGCCATTCCAGCCCCATTTCATCGGAAATGTCATACTGGTTAGAAAGCGCCTGGGCTGCGGCCCTCTGGTTTTGCCCATTCAGCGCCCAAAGGTAGGGCCGTCTGGCATCCTGGCCCCCCACAGTGTCCCCGATGTCAAATACATACTTCACCTGCGGCCCGCCCTGGCTGGTATCTACGATAGCAATGCCCTTGGACCCCCTGCGCACAGCCCGTCCCATGCGCTGCTTCCAGAGGTCGAAGCTGGCGCAGGCGGTAGCGTCCGGGCGCTGGGCATAGATCATCACCTGTTCGTGGTAGGGGTATTTGTAAAGCCGGGCAGCGGTTTGCAAAAATGCCGTCCAGTCGGTAAAGCTTCCCGTCAAGCGGCTGGCGGTGTCGGCGGCGAGCTGTGCTAAAGTCTGGATTTTACTGCTCAATCACATCCCCCTTTCCCTTGATAAAAGATAAAATCCTCCGTGTTCCCCACTCCAAAAAGCAGTACGCTGAGGGTTTCAGTCGCGTATTTCACGCACTTGTAAAATTCCGCCCGCTCAATGTGGCATCGGAGAATAACGGTTTCTACGGGGCACTCCAAGCCCTTCACATACAAACGCTCGATTACTTCACAGGCCCTCTTTTCCCTGCTTCTGGACGCCTGCCCGCATATCTCTTTGAAGCAGTCCAGCGCCGCGTTTACCCTGGCCCACAGCACCCGGTTGGCGGCGGCTATCAGCGCCACAGACTGTACCCGCTGGTTTTGTACGCTGTCCTCTGCCTGCATCAACCGCTGGTATTCCGTGTCCTTCAACAGCACCAGGGCCTGCTCTGTGCCCAGGTGGACGGCTTCCCTTAACCGCCGGTAGTTTTGCAAAAGCTTTTTGGTAGCCAGGTATTTGGCGTTTTTCAAGCCCTGGATGTTTTGTCCTGTCACAGCAGCGGCCTTTTTCCCTGCGGCTTCCACTACCAAACCCACCACGGCTTCCGCCTGTTCAGCGGGCCAGCCGGTGGTTTCCGACAGACGCATGATGGTATCCTGGTACTCTTTTTCCAGAACGGTATAATTATTTTTCATGGGGATTCTCCTTTGTTAATTTTTGTTAATTCGCAAAATCAGCGTTGTATTGCGCCTTTACGGCGGCGTTGTACCCGGCAGGCGCATTGAACAGCAGGGCCAGCAGGTAGTTGTGGGCATTGCGTACCGGCCCTGCCCGCCCCAGGCTGTCCAGGGCATAGGCAGCGTGTTCATACCCCACCGACCGCATACGGGCCTTGGCGAAACCAACGGGGTAACTGTCCTGCCCGATGCGGACAGCAGGCCCGCTGCGGCAAAGCACCTCCGTGATGAGGGACACCACCTCATCGGCCAAATCCTGCCCATACTCTTGCCGCAGGATGGGGTACTCCACCTGGTCGCGCACATTGGCGGCTGCTTCTTCCACGTCCTCCACTTCTTCCCGGAGGGGAGGAAGGTCAATATTTTCAAGGTCTTTATGTTCAAGTTCTATAGGGTCAACATTTTTAACCTCAAGAGGTAAAGGCCCTTGACTTCCAGAAGTCAAATTCTTTGTTTTCTGGAAATCAACTTTTTTAACCTCATGGGCCTTGCCCCCCTGGCTGTCCGGCCCCTGCGGACATTTCACCGAGGCAAAATCGTTTATGTAGATTTTTGACGGCTTGCCCTGCCCCTGCCGTACCTTCTCGATCAGGCCAATTTCTACAAGCTGCTTTGTCCACTTGATAACCGTAGGCCGCGAACGGTGCATCTGCTTCTGCATCTGCTCCACAGTATAAATGATGAAAAAGCGGCCGTTCCCGTCCATGAATTTGCCTGCGTTTTGGGCCGACAGGCCGGCCCGTTCCAGCATAAAGCAGTAAAGGAATTTTGCCCCCTCATCCAGAGGGGCATAGCTGCTGTTTTCCAACAGCAGCTTGGGCACCTCCAAGTACCGGAACCCCCGCGCCGCCTGGGGGCGGAGAGGGGCCAGGTCGAGTTTTGTCGTCTCCATTTTTAACGCTCCATTTCCACATGTTTTCTTGAACGGAACGGCCCGCCAAGCAGGGCCTTTTTCACCTTGCCCAATTCCTCAACCCTGGCCTGGATATTCCACCGCATGAGGAAGCTGCCCGTGTCCCTGTCCTTTCTGATAGCGTCCAAAAACCGCCGGCATTGGGCCATGCCACCGTACATGGCGGCGGTATACTGTACCTCCCTGTCCGGGTATATTTCCAGCTTCTTTATACATCCAGGGCTGAGATAAGGGATTACCTGTTTCAGCGTTTCCGGCAAATGCCACGCAAGCTCCATCACCTTCCTTTTTGTGGCTGCGCCGCCCCATTTCGCAATCTCCATAAGCACCTCTGTGTCCGTTTCCCAGCCCTTTACGGCGGCTGTGCGGACCTTGTCCGTGCCATACCGGGCCAGATATTTGCGCACCACTGGCTCCGGGTCTGTAAGCATTTTTAACTGTGTGGCTTCATTGGCCCGGCAGGCCACAGCCCCCCGCACAGACGGGTCGCTGTCCTTGCAAAGTGTGGCCCATTCCCGTTCCCCGCCGTAAAGGGCGGCGGCTATTTTCTCCCTGTACCCGCCCCGGCACCAGGCGGCAAGGGTATCCCGCCGGAATTCCTCATCCGATATGGGCA
>CANTDZ010000171.1 GCA_947652665.1 uncultured Clostridia bacterium | reverse complement strand
AACTGGCTTTCTCCCAATGAGTTCTTTGTACAAGATGTTTGACAATCCTACATTTTTCAAAGAACTTTGGAAGATCGCACAAGGAAGCAACCACAGCCGCGCCGGTCTTAGCAAGCCGCTGGGTGCTCTGATGCCCTTGGGCGACGAGCACGCAGGGGCATCCCATCTCGCGGGCGACCTCAAAGTCGTGCAGGGTATCACCTATGCACCAGGCCTGACCCCGATCAATCCCCCGGGACTGCAAATACTCCCGGGCAAGCCCCGCCTTGCCTACGCCCAGCACATCCTGGATGCCCAGCAGGGCCTCAAAGTACTCCCCAATGCCTTGCGCCTCCACCTGCTCGCGCAGGGCGTCCTGGTGGGAAGCGGACACGATCACCTGCCGCACGCCCCACTCCCGCAGCTGCTCCAAAGCCTCCCGGGCGCCTTCGCACAACCCACAGCCTAAGGCGGCTTGGTTGTAAGGGACGATGAACTCCTCGGCCAGCGCCGTGAACGGCTCCTGGTCGAAGTCAAGCCCGGCGGCCCGGTAATAATCCTGCACCGGGAACGTGAAAATCTCCCGGTACCGCGCCAAGTCCAGCAGAGGCAGGGCGCGTTTTCCTAGCATGGCGTTCATAGTGTCGACGCACACCTGCACATCATCCAGCAGCGTACCGTTCCAGTCCCAAATGCAAAGCTGCGGCTTCATCCCTCATCCTCCATTAAAAGCTTGTAGATTTCCCCTTTGCGCAAACCCGTAGCTTTGGCGGCTTCTTTGGCGGCTTCGCTGGCCGACAGCCCTTCCTCCATCCGTTCCCGCGCCAGCGCAAGCGCTTCCTCCGGCCCAGCCTGGGGCTCCTGGACACTCTCAGGCTCCGCGCCCCCGACCACCAGTACATACTCCCCTCGAGGCTCGTGTTCCCGGTAATGGGCTGCAGCTTCCCCCAGGGTCGTGCGCCAGACCTCCTCGTGCAGCTTCGTCAGCTCCCGCACGACAGCGATGGGCCTGTCCTCTCCAAAAACCTTGGCAAAATCAATAAGGGTCTTTCGCAGCTTGTGGGGCGCTTCGTAAAAGACCATGGTGCGCTCCTCCCGCTCTACAGCCTGCAGATGCTCCCGGCGGCTGCGCTTGTTCACGCTCAAGAACCCCTCGAAGGTGAACCGCCCCGTAGGAAGGCCGCTTATGGCTAAAGCCGAAATCACCGCCGTGGGCCCCGGCACCACGTACACCGGTATGCCCCGCTGGGCACAGGACGCCACCAGCGTTTCGCCTGGGTCGGAAATGGCTGGCATCCCCGCGTCGGACACCAAGGCGCAGGTCTCCCCCGCCTGCAGGCGCGCCATGATCCGCTCCCCCTTATCTACCTTGTTGTGCTCGAAATAGCTGATGAGAGGCTTGTGTATGTCAAAATGCGTGAGCAGCCCCCGTGTGACCCGGGTGTCCTCTGCGGCAATAAAATCCGCCTCCCCCAGCACGGCCTGGGCCCGAGGCGAAAAGTCCCCCAGGTTACCGATGGGCGTCCCCACTACATATAACGCTCCCTTTTCCAGCATACGCGCCCTCCTTGTAATCCCCGTAAATCCGCTCCATCTCCGGCCCCTCTAAAAACAGCACGGGCTCCGCTTCCAGCCCTGGGCGGCCGCCTTTGCGGCACTCCAGCAGGAACAGGTACGGGGCTTTCCCGTCCCGCAGCTGAACCAGGCGCAGGCGCTTGGGCTCCAGCCCCGCCGACCCAAACGCCTGCATGGCCTGGGCCATCCTCTGCACCCGCAGGCAGATGCACAGCCGCCCTCCAAACCGCAGGGCAAACTTCGCCGCCAACGCCAGCTCTTCCAGGGAAAGCGTCCCCCCGTGCCGCGCCTGGGCCCGGGCCGGGACAGGGCTCAGCAGCCCCGCTCCTGCCGCTTGGTACGGGGGGTTGCACGCCACCAAATCCAAGCTCTCCGGCGGCAGCAGGGACTTAATCTCCCGCACGTCCCCCCGGAGGATGCGGACAAGCTCCCCCGCGCCGCTTTCCTCCACCGACCGCGCCGCCTGATCCGCCGCCTCCTTCTGTATCTCGATGCCCCAAACCGTCTTGGGTTCGGCGCGCGCCGCCCACAAAAGAGGGATGGTGCCGCAGCCCGTGCCAAAGTCCGCGCAGGACTCGCCGCGCCTGGGGCGGGAGAAATCGGCCAAAAGCAGGGTGTCGGTATTAAAACTGTACTCGTTTGTCACCCACACCCGGTGCTGCCGGGACAGGGCCTCCCAATGTGGTTCCATCCGGTTGCCTCCATAGCAAAAAAACAGAGCCTACATCTGCGCAGGCTCCGCTTTTTTCATCTGTGCTTTGCCAAATCAGCCCTCAACAGGAGCGCCTACAGGGCAGGTGCCGGCGCAAGCGCCGCAGCTGATGCAGGTATCGCCGTCGATGACATACTTGCCGTCGCCCTCAGAGATGGCGTCCACGGGGCAGTCGCTGGCGCAAGCGCCGCAAGCGATGCACTCATCATTGATAACATAAGGCATAGGGAACACCTCCATATATTTTTACGTCCTCATTATAACACATTTTTAGAAAATTGCAATGCCCAATTCGAATTTTCGACCTACTTCTCCAAGCCTTTTAATTCTTCCAGCTCTTTTTTGTCCAGCTTCATGCGGCCGTCCCGCAGCACTTTAACCTGGTCGGCCCCAAATACCTTGGGGGCGGCGTCCGGGTCCTTGTCCAGGCGGACGGTCAGCTTGCGGGTGAGCAGGTTCGTGTCGATGACCACGCCCTTGCCGTCGGGGGTGGAGACCAGCGCGCCGGTCTTGGGGGTGGTGCGCAGAAGGTCCTGGTAGGCTTCCTGCTCGTATTTCAGGCAGCACATCAGGCGGCCGCAGGTGCCGGAAATCTTCACGGGGTTCAGGGACAGCCCCTGCTCCTTGGCCATCTTGATGGACACCGGCTGGAACCCGCCCAAAAACGACCCGCAGCAGAAGGGCCGGCCGCAGATGCCCATACCGCCCAGCATCTTGGCCTCGTCCCGGACGCCGATCTGCCGAAGCTCGATGCGGGTGTGGAACATCCCGGCCAGGTCTTTTACCAGTTCGCGGAAATCCACCCGGCCGTCGGCGGTAAAATAAAATAAAATCTTGCTGTTATCGAAGGTGTACTCCACGTCCACCAGCTTCATCTCCAGGCCCCGGCTGGCGATGCGCTTCTCGCAGGCCTTAAAGGCCGCGCGCTCCTTCTTGTGGTTCTCGTTCACCCGCTGGATGTCCTCCGGGCTGGCCTTCCGGATGAGCCGACGCAGGGGCTGCACAATGGAAGCGTCGCTGATCTCCCGGTTCTCCATGGCGACCTCGCCGCATTCGGTACCCCGGGCCGTCTCCACGATGGCCATTTCGCCTTTGCGCAGCTTTTCCGCGCCCGGGTCAAAATAGTATATCTTTCCTGTATTTTTGAAGCGTACCCCGATGACCTCGGCCATACACACTCTCCTTTCCCGTAACGGGCGAATAAACAAAAAGCCCGAACCCCTCCCCTGCCGGGGCTCCTGGGTTCGGACTTCTCTCTGGTGCAGGTAACAGGACTTGAACCTGCATGAACTTGCGCTCATATGGACCTGAA
>CANTDZ010000170.1 GCA_947652665.1 uncultured Clostridia bacterium | reverse complement strand
GACCGCCCATTGGTCGGGTCCAGGTACAGAGCCACCAGCATATCAGCCGGCGGGTGGCCGGTCTTGCTGGCCATGTCGAGCTTTCGCCATTTACCCATGTTGTCCCCTCCATATCTGCCCGCAGTGAAACACGAAATAGAAGTATGCGCCCTGATCCTCTATCCTGTCTCCCGACGGATACAGGTCGTACTTTTCCGCCAGCGCAATCACGCTCTCTTTCAGCTGCCTCCGCGCCTCCCAGTAGTCATCCCTATCGGCTCGAATGTCGTACTGGGGGTTAATGATGACCTGGAAGATGTTGCTGAGGAACCCGCTCAAATCGAACGGGATGCCATCATCGGACTTGTCCGGCACAATGTCCTTGATTTGGAGCAGCTCTTTTTCAAAAGCCTTGCACCGCTCCAGGATTCCGCATTGCTCCGCTGTCTGAATGTCCCAGGCTCGCATTGTAAAACCCTCCTTTGGCTTACTCGGCGGCCAAATCGCCGTAAATGAGGATTTGGCCAGTCTGCATATTGCACTTCGCGTCGACGCCGTTCTCCCGCGCCAGAATGGTGATGTCTTGACCCTCACAGGCCAGCTTGTGCCAGATGGTCATAGCCGAGAACATTTTGCCTTCCGGCACCGGGAGCTGGCTGTCCTCCAGGGCTTTCACAACGGCGTTGTGGCTGCGGATAATCTTCATAATCGTTTCTGCCTTGGCATCTTTTCTCCCTTCGGTTTTTGTGCTGGGCATCCTCTTGGCATAGTCCATCCACTGCTTCGCCCCCTCCAAGTCGCCTTTGTTGAGCATAAACCCGGTCATGGCGACCTGGATTGCAGTATCACAAATCGCGTTCTCTTTGCCGGGGGCACACGTTTTCATAAGCTCCCCTTGCCCGGATAGCTGCTCCCCATTGTAGGCGAACTTAACGATGTATTTGCTGGGTTTCTCCTTAGCGTCCGTAATCATGAGGCCATCCGGAAGCCGGTTTTTCAAGATATCAAGCATAGTCATGGTCATGTTTTCACCTTTCTGCCCTCGTAACCTCCGGGGCGGGCTGTATGTGTTCAGTTGTAGAAGGGCCGAAGTTTGCCGCCCCAGACCTCCCACTGCCATGCGCCGCGCCCGGCATTGAAGCGAATATAGTGATAGTCCGTGGCGCAGTAGACCGGGCGGCGGTCAATCTTCCGGCCGCTGGCGCGGCAGCGATTGTGATGGTTGATTTCCTGCTCGTCGATTTCGTGCAGGATCGTGACCTGGCTGCGGTCGAAGCCGAACTCCCGGCAAACCCAATCCAGGGCCTCATCATCGGTCATGTAGCGGGCAGACCCGCTATCGACGCACTTGGCCAGCTCCGCATATTCGGCCTGGGTGATGTTCTGCGTGAACTCGTAGGGTTTCCATTCCAGTTCCCGGTCAAGCTCGGCCTGGAGGAAAGCCAGCCGGTGCTCATACTCTGCGCTGCTCTGCTGGAAGGTCTTGTCCATGTCCAGGATTTTGCCGTTCAGCCGGTCAATCTCGGCGGCGCGGGCCTGATAGATTTTCTTTTCGCCGTCACCATCGACAAAAGCCTTGCAGAAAGCGTCCTTGTCACCCTTGAAGCTGCAATAGGCCTCTTCGATTTTGGCGTACTCGTCGGGCATCGGCTCGAAGCCGGTGCGCTCCACAAATTCGGACAACATCATTTTTGCGTTCCTACTTGAATTTTTCTATCTGTTCTGGTATGCTGAAGGAGCCGGGTTCTCCCGGCGCCTCCGTGGCGAGGCGGGGCGGTGGTTATCCTTGACCGGGGCCACCGCCCCTTTTTGCTTACCGGGGAATCCTGGCAATCGCCCAATCTTTGAGCGGCAGGGGATCCCCCTTCATGTCCCGAACTGCCTCGTCCATGCCGCAGGCGTCGCAGATGTAGACATCGGCGTGGCGGCTCAGGGCATTGGTGGTCAACCGCTCCTTGACGGTCAGACGCCCGCAGCGGGGGCAGATATGCGTCCCGTCGGCCTGTACCTTGGCGAACTCGTCCACAGCCCGCTTTGCCGCGGCGGTGGCGGTCACGTCCTGGGAAAACTGCTCGTAGTCCATGTTCATTCTCCTTTCCTGGCCTCGGCCGCAGCTGCCAGCAGCGGCGCGGGGTCAAATCCAAAGTCCTTGTAGCCCTCCATGATGGTGTTGAGGTACTGCTTCGCCGGCGGGGTGATTGCGTGGCCGGGGGTCATGACGTAAGCCATCCCCTTTACCTTCTTCCCTCGTACTTGCAGCGTGAACACCTGCTTGACGTACAACCTGGGGAAGCCCTCGTACCAATCCAGGGCATCCTCGTCCGAGGGGCTGATGGACCAGATACCAACGGGGACGCTGGCCCCGTCGCAGGGCTCGATGTTGGCAACACCCGAGCGACTGTTTCCCCGGAACACCAGCTTATAGCCGTCGATGGTGGAGCGACCAATGGTAAGCGCGTCCGGGCAGCGACGGAGCATCTGATCAACGTCCAGGTTGCTCCCGTAGGCAACATAATATTTCCGCTTCATAAATTCCTCCGTTCTCCCCGTATGGCCGGTAGGTCAGCCGGTTTGTTGTTAAGCTACCTCGGCCTCCGGCTGGGCCTGGGGGCGAAAGGGGGCGGTCAAGTGCTGGCGGCAGGTCTTGAACTCTGCCCCGCCCAGGCCCAGGCGCTTCACCAGGACATTGGTCATCAGCGTGGCCTTCTGCTCGGCGGTGTAGCCTGCGCAGCCCTTGAAGTAGAGCCGGGTGTCCTGGCAGTCAATGGCCCAGGCGCTCATAGCCAAGCAGAACTGGACGTAGGCCTTAATCTTGCCGGCGTGGGTGGTGCCGTTGAACAGCCGGAACTCAACCGTCCCCTTGGTGAAGAAAGCGTGGAGGTTGACACCATGGTACCGGCTGGAGTTGTAGTGCTCATGGTTGATGCCGCCGGTGTAGCCGTCGTTGGCGGCGCTGTACCAGATGCGCTCGATGCTGCTCTTGGTTTTCTCACTGTCGTTCTGCATGGCTTTCAACAGACCGGCGTTCATCTTCTTGCACCAGCGGTTGGCGCGGTTGCCAATCTCCAGGGCCTCGTAGAACAAATCCTGGCGGCCAATGGCGAAGTTCATCAGGCGGGTGAGGCTGGCGGGGGTGTGATTCTTGCCGTCCACATGGACGTGGATGCCGCAAGAACTGTTGGCGATTGCCCCGGCCTCGCGGAGAGCGCGGACGACGTTCTGCAGGTCCTCCATATCCTCGTACTGGAGGACGGGGGTCACGACCTCGCAGGAGTACGCGGTGCCAGCGGAGACGCGACCGTGGCTGCTGCTCTTGCGCTCGGTGGTGATGCTGGCGTCGGACATGGCTTTCCAGGTACGGCCCTTCCGGTCAGTGGCGCCGTAGGTCTTGTAGTAGGTGCCGAGGTAGCGGGCCTGCGTGCCGAAGTAAGTGGCGATGACGTTGGCGGCTTTCTCGCGGGTGATACCCGTCAGCTCAATCTCCACACCGAAGTTCTGTTTCTTCATCATGTCGTACATTTTCGTGACCTCCCAAGTTTTTGTCCGGGGTGTTTCCTGTTGTGGTTACATAGTACATCATTCTCGTTTACTTGTCAACACCTTTTTCGTTATTTTTATAAATTTTTTTGTTGACA
>CANTDZ010000169.1 GCA_947652665.1 uncultured Clostridia bacterium | reverse complement strand
TAAACTGCTCTTCCGGCGGGAGGACCCGGTGTTTAATATTCATTGGCCTAGTGATACGCCTATCTTGTCGCTACGGGATAAACATGCGCTTTTGGTTTCAGAAAGGACAAAACAATGAGTCAGTTGATAGATTTTTTGTCCCCTGATTTTACATACGAAGACCAACGCGGAACACTCGTACAGCTTGTCCGCGAAGGGTACAAGCAGGTGAACGTGGTCACCTCAAAGGCAGGATGCTATCGGGGCGGGCACTACCACCAGCTGAACTGGGAGACATTTTATGTTTTCTCTGGCAAATTGGCTCTAGCAGCCCGCAAAAGGAATGAAACAGAACGGCACCAATTCTCCACAGGGGATATGTTTTCTATCCCTCCAGGTGTGACCCACAACTTTCAGTTTATCGAGGACACAATTCTTATCGGCCTTTACGATTTGGGCGTGGAACTGGAAAACGGGGAAAAGGACATCATCCCCGACGAATTGCGATAAAACAATTGAAAGAGGAAAACCATATGCTAACAAAAGCACTGATAACCGGCATCACCGGCATGGTAGGCTCGCACCTGGCGGACTTCCTGCTGGAGCATACAGATTGGGAGATCTACGGTGCCTGCCGCTGGCGGAGCCCGTTAGAGAACGTTTCCCACCTGCTGGAGCGGGTGAACCGGAAGGACCGGGTCTTTTTTGAATATGCCGACCTAAACGACCAGGTCTCCCTGCTGACCTTGATGCGCAAAGTCAAACCGGATTACATATTTCATCTGGCGGCGCAGAGCTACCCTCTCACCAGTTTCGATGCGCCTATCGACACCCTGAACACAAACATTCTGGGCACCTGCCGCCTGCTGGAGGCAGTTCGCGCCACGGATGGCTGTGACCCGGTCATTCACGTCTGCGCGTCCTCAGAAGTGTTCGGGAAGATACCGCCGGAGAAAAAACCTGCGGAGGGCATCCATGAAGAGTGTCATTTCCACCCCGCGTCGCCTTACGCTATTTCGAAGGTCGGTACGGATCTGCTGGGCCGCTATTACGCTGAGGCTTACGGCATGAAGGTCATGACCACCCGCATGTTCACCCACACAGGCCCCCGGCGCGGGGATGTGTTCCACGAGTCCACCTTTGCAAAGCAGATTGCCATGATTGAGCAGGGAATGATTCCCCCTGTTGTGAGGGTGGGCAATCTGCAATCCCTGCGCACCTATGCAGATGTACGGGACGCGGTGCGCGCCTACTATATGCTGGTGACCGTTGACCCTGTGCCCGGTGAGTATTACAACATCGGCGGTTCATATACCTGCACGGTTGGAGATACTCTGAATACGCTGCTGCCATTTTCCTCAAAGAAGGATGAGATAAAAATCGAGACAGACCCAGAGCGCCTACGCCCCGTCGATGCAGACTTACAGGTGCCGGACTGCCGGAAGTTCAAGCATCACACCGGCTGGGAACCGAAAATTCCCTATGAAAAAACCATGCACGATTTGCTGGACTACTGGCGGGGACGCGTCCGTCAAGGCGGGCAGTTCCTCACCAGATAGGAGGTATAAATAGGATGGTCATTACGCAGGTTCCCTTCCGCATGTCCTTTTTTGGCGGTGGGACGGATTTCCCGGGATTTTATGAGAAACACGGCGGTAAGGTGCTTTCTACCACCATCGATAAATACTGCTATGTGAATGTGCGTCACCTGCCGCCTTTCTTTGAATACACAAATAATATCACCTATTCCCTGCGGGAGCAGGTGAATTCTGCGGAAGAAATCAAGCACCCAGCCATACGGGAAGCGATGAAATTCCTTGATATGCACGACCTGTCCCTTACCTATGACGCAGATTTGCCCGCCCGTACCGGCCTGGGGACAAGCAGTTCCTTCGCTGTGGCATTATTGATGGGTTTCTATACTCTCAAAGGCAAATATGTGGACAAGCGTCGCTTGGCGGAAGAAGCCATCTATCTGGAGCGGGAGCTGTGCAAGGAGAGTGGCGGTGTACAGGACCAGATTGCTGCGGCATACGGCGGGTTGAACCGGATTGATTTCAGCGAGGATGGTTTCCAGGTCAATCCGGTGGTGATTTCCAACGAGAAGAAACAGCGGCTCAATGAGAACCTGCTGATGTTCTTCACCGGGCTGTCCCGGTTTTCCTCTACTATACAAGAGAAGCACGAGCAGGCCATTCGGACGAAGGAGCAGGAATTGCTGGAAATGCTGGTGCTGGTGAATCAGGCGGAAGCTGCCCTTACCAGCGGCGATCTGGACGAATTCGGGCGGCTGCTGGACTACACTTGGCAACTTAAGCGGGGTGTGAACGCGGCTGTGTCTAATGGCATCATTGATGAGATTTATAGAGCGGCAAAGCAGGCCGGGGCACTGGGCGGCAAGCTGCTGGGCGCGGGTGGCGGAGGCTTCCTGTTGTTCTATGTCCAGCCAGACAAGCAGGCCAGTGTGCGCAAAGCGCTGGCAGGGTTGAAAGAAATTCCTTTCCAGTTCGAAAACGGCGGCGCACGAGTGCTATATTTTGCACCAGAAGATTACATAAAGGGAGGCGGTACGACGTGATGAAGCCAGGCACGGAAGCAATTCTGCGTAGATATTACGAGAAGGAGCCGATCATCGTTGCAGTAAAAGAGTCGCTGGAAAAAGCGATTGGAATACTGATGGATAGTTTTCAAAAGGGTGGCAAGCTGCTAATTTGCGGCAATGGCGGTAGCTGTGCCGATGCCGACCACATTGTGGGTGAGCTGGTGAAGGCGTTCCGCATCAAGCGGCCTTTGGATATCAATTTGGCAGATGCCCTACGTGGCCAAGGCCCAGAGGGCACTCTGCTGGCGGAGAATTTGCAGGGCGGCTTGCCTGCTATCAACTTGGGTGCCCACGCTGCGCTGATGACTGCCATGAGCAACGATGTGGGCGGTGAATACATATTTGCCCAGCAGGTGGTTGCTTATGGCCAGCCGGGGGATGTGTTCCTGGGCATCAGTACTTCGGGGAATTCGCGGAATGTACTGTTAGCCGGAGAGGTTGCCAGAGCCAAAGGGCTTGTTACCGTTGGCTTAGTGGGTCGCACTGGCGGTAAAATGAAGGAGCGGTTTGATTTGGCAATCTGCGCCGGCGCGGATTGTACCGAAGATGTGCAGGACTTGCACTCAAAAATGTACCATGCCCTCTGCGCCGCCGCTGAATATGAGTTTTGGGGTGAATGATATGGTGGCGGTGATTACCGCTGGCGGCAAAGGTACGCGCGTTGCCAGTGTGGATAGTACCATTCCCAAACCTTTGCTACCAGTTGCGGGGAAACCTGTGCTGCAACATCAAATTGAGTGCATAAAGCGGGAAGGTATTACGCATATTGTTTTCACTATTGGTCATATGGGCGAACAAATACGCCGTTTCTTTGGAGATGGGGGCAAGTTCGGCGTGCATATCAATTACATAGAAGAAAACGAACCGCTGGGCACGGCGGGAGCGTTATATTATCTAAAAGGGCAGGTAAATGAAGATTTTTTTCTTATTAACGGCGATTTGATTTTCGATGTGGATCTGCAGCGGATGATGGATTTCCACAAGTTCCATCATGCGATGGCTACCTTGCTGGTTCATCCTAACGACCACCCTTATGACAGCGGCCTAATAGTGGCCGAGGATGGTGGCAAAGTTACAGGATGGCTGGCCAAAGAGGATAAGCGTGGATGGTACCAGAATTGCGCTAATGCGGGCATCCATGTGCTTTCACC
>CANTDZ010000168.1 GCA_947652665.1 uncultured Clostridia bacterium | reverse complement strand
GGTCTGGCCCACGTCAAAGCGGTACTCCACGTTGTAGAAAAACTTGCTCTTGGACTTGGGGCTCTTGCTACGCACCAAAATTTTGATGCCCTTTTCGCCCTTGCGGATTGCCGTCCCTTTCTCCTTCCAGAAATCGAAGGAGCCAAGCTGTGAAGCCCCGGGCCGCTGGACATAAATCAACAGGGCGTTGGTACTGCCGCCGCCCAAAGCATCGCCGCCTGTGTTGAACCGCTCCAGTACATCCAGCAGGCGGGGGAACTGCTCGAAGTCACCCCATGCCTTTTCCACGGCCTGCTCAGCCAGAGCCGCCGTCTCCTTGCGCAGATTCTTCTGTGCGTCTGCATATTTATTGAAATCAAATGCTGCCAAAAAATCAACCTCCTCGTGTTCCCAGCCCCAGATTGGGCAGGTTCTTTTCAAAAAATTCTTTTGCTATATCGTCCCGTGTGGGTGTGGCGTGCTCGGGCAAAGGCAAAGCAATCTGCCCCGCGCCCAGCTTAATGCGGGTAATCCTCGCCCGGACGGATTCCCGCTCGTTGACGATAATAGGAAACGATGGCCCGGACGGAATGACGTTCACGGGCACCGGAGTAGGGTTTACGGCCTCCTCCTTGTCCTGCCGGTCGATGAACTGAGCCATGAAGTCCTCGTTCATGGCCCGATTGCGCCGCCGAATTTCGTCCTCCGTCATATTACGGATATCGTCAGGCGTAACCTCCCGAGCCGATTCCTGCTTGTAGTCCTTCTCCTGCACCACAGTCAAGTTGTTGACCTCGATAATGTGGTTGACGATTTGCGCCTGGTCACGCCCACAAAAAATGGTGAACACCCGGTTTCCCGGCTCGTTCACCCTGTCCATAGTCACGCAGGCGTAGAGGACACCACAATCCTTCGCCGCCTTTTGGAATTTCTCGTAGTCCTTTTCCAGAATGTCAAACTGCGCAAAGCCTTTGCCCCGCTGCAACAGGTTTTCAAACTTGATGGCCCCCTTGGAGCGGTACTCCTGGTGCTTGAGCGCCGAAAAGATTCCTGCCAGCGCCGCACCGCCGTGAGCCGCGCCCGCCACCAGCTTGCCGCTGCCTGCCAGCAGTTCCTCCGCAAGACGGAAGGTGTAGGTAATGCCCTTATATGTCACCCGGAACAATTCATCTACGGCTTCTGCCGTTGTGTCCACGGAAAATCACTCCTCTCTTGTGCGAGCCGCTCCTGTGCCGCCACTTTTTCCCGCTGGACTTTTTCATCCACCACGCCGCTGCGCTGGGCGATGTCCTTACAGAGAAAACGTTCCCGGTACAGAGGGCGCACCTCATTCTCCAATTCTTCAATTTTTTCTTTGACCGCCTCTCTTTCTGCATCTATGGCTGTTTCTAACTGCCGTTTCAAGTACCATTTCCGCTTATTCAAAGCATGGATTTTCTCATCCAACGCTTTCTGAAAAGATTGCAGATCCTCCTTTGTGTCGATTTTCTCCCGCACCAGCAGCCGGGCCTGTGCCGAGTACCGGTTCAGCTTTGCCACTTCCTTGCGCAAGCCGATGCTGGGATAGCGGGGGTAGCTTTCTTTGCGGACGCTCCGCAGTAAGTACCGATAATGTAGATAAGTGGCGCGCAGGCTCCGCATAGTCAGCCGCCGTGCAAAATACCGGGTAAAACGTACCTGGTAAAAGTGAAACTCCCGTTTATTGCTCCACGCACCGTAAACGCGAAAATTGCTGTGGGTCTTTTCCTCTATCCGTTTCTTGATATCCTCCTCTGCATACCCCGCCTTGAATTTATAGAGCCGAAAAAACCTGTGACCCTCTGGGGCGATTGCCGGGTGCTTGCCCTCCCGCTTGACCCGGTAGCCCATCTCGGTTAGGATACGGTAGAAATCATCCAGGTCACGGGCGGCGGCAACGGCCTTATCTATGTCCTCATAGATAAATGAGTGGACGGTGGGGGAGGATTGCGGCTCCGTGTGGTGCTGGGCGGGGTAGCTCTGATATTTCTCCTGTGAGGGCTCCTTTATAATAGAAAGCCCGTACTTCTCGCAAAGCTGGTCGGACACCTTGCGAATATGATTTTCATAGTAGCTTTTAGGCTTGTGAAATTTCACCCCATCTACAAAGGAGACAGAATTTAGCAGAATGTGGTTGTGGACGTGCCCTGTGTCCACATGGGTCGCCACAACCACTTCGTACTTATCTCCGAAAAGCTCCTGTGCCAACTCCACCCCAATTTTGTGCGCCAATTCTGGTGTGACCTCGCCTGCCCGGAAACTCTGCTCCATGTGATACGCCAGCCTGCCGCCCGGTTTATTGAAGCGGCGCTTGGTGGCGTTCATCTGATTCGTAGTACCGAGCCAGTCATTGGGAGCAATAAGCAAGTTCACCCCTGACACCAGCTTGCCGCCCTGGGTCTTGTCCGGGTCCATGATATAGCGGACGCACCGGGCCAAGTGGTCAGTCACAGGCCAAATCTTCGTCTGAGCCATCGCCCACCACGGCTTTCTCAATACGGCGCAGGGCATCCCGCAAAACGATGATGTTTTCATGGTATGCGGCTTCGTCGATAAGCCCGGTAGCATTTGCCACGAAAGCAAGCTGGTTCAGATTGTTGCCGATCGCTTTCAGTTCCTTCGTCATAGCAAAGTAATCGGCGGGCGGGGCCTCCCGTGGCTGATAGCCGTTGATGATTTGCCGAATGTAGTCCGACATGGTAAGGCGGCACGCCTTGGCCTTGCGCTTTAACCGCCGGTGCTCTTTTTCGCTGATGCGAAAGTTAAACCACATTTATCATCCTCCTTCATGGGGTCTTAGGGGATTTGCCCCTAACCAGGTGGATGTGTATACGATTGTGTATACAAGCGTGTATACATCCGCGATGCTGGCTCGTCTTTGAACCGGGGTTCCCCCGGTATCAAAGACCTGTGGGCCCTTCGGGCCCTGCTTCGCCCTCATCGGGCGGTTTTTCCGGCCCCGGGTTCTGCCTGCGCAGCGTAGCCTCGATGTATTTTCGGATGCCAACGGGTACGGTCTTACGGTAAAGCTGCTCGATGGATTCCACCATGCAGCGCTCCAAGCTTTCGCCGTTTTCCTCCAAATAAAGGGCCAGTGCCCGCGATTTTTCTTCCGGGAACGGCACGGAAAAGTTCAAAAAGTTTTCTTTCTTCGCTATGAAAATCACCACCATTCTTATAAGACTGCAAACAAAAAAGACCACCGGGGGGTGGCCTTGCAGGCTGTAAAAGCAGATTAAAGTTCAATGTCACCGTCCCTTTCCCGATGCTTTTTCGCAGGCGCTTTCGGCTCTTTTTTCTGTTCGAGGACTTTGTGCCGGAACAGATTGATAAAGCCGTCCAGCAAGGCGGGGTGGCTCTCCACTGTGAGATATGCACCTAACGGTTCGCTGATTCCTGTCTGGACACTCCGTGCCCACGCCTTATTGGAGTGGGAAAACCGCCCATCCCATTCTTTCTTCTGAACCGTGTAGGCCAGCAGGTTCTTCACGCGCTCCACGTTGCATTTTGAAAGCACATCTTCCACTAGACCATCTGAAAAAGTAAACCCGTCATGGTGACGGTTGATGCTTTCCTCAATGGCATTTTTGCAATCCTCATAGGCGTTTTTGGAAGCGAAATAGGCTTCCTTTTCGCCATGCTCGATAGCGTATCGAGCCGTGTGGGGGTAGATAGGCGGGTCTTTGGCTGTATTTTTCTGTGTCAATGGCATCGCTCCTTTCAGAAATAGGCATAGAAAAAGCCAGAACCGAATTTCGGCCCTGGCCCTCTCTACACTTCCTTACAATACCAATTATAGCAATTGTCTTGCCTTCCAATAAG
>CANTDZ010000167.1 GCA_947652665.1 uncultured Clostridia bacterium | reverse complement strand
ATTGGTTGCGGCATTTCCAAGATATCCCACACCCTGACCAATAAAAATCTGATCCGAAAATTCGCACGCTGAAAAAGCTTTGCGATGGTCTGGAGATCACTTTGGCTGAATTTTTTTCTGCCCCGGAGTTTGATGCTTTAGAGCAGGAAATCCGCTGAATACTCCCCCGCCGCCCCGCATACATATAGAACACCGAAAAGAGGTGCCCTATATGAATGGATTAGACGAACGAGCGACGAAGCTAGGGGAATTCATTGTAGAAAACAAGGCCACCGTCCGCCGGGCGGCGAAGCAGTTTGGGGTCAGCAAGTCGACGGTGCACAAAGACGTCTCCCAACGCCTGCAATACATTGACCGGGGCCTGTACCGTGACGTAAAAAATGTACTGGCAGTCAACAAAGCCCAGCGGCACATACGGGGCGGGATGGCCACAAAGAAGAAATACGAGTCGCTAAAATGAGCAAAAAAACGGCCCGGGTGCATCCCGAGCCGTTTCCTTATGCACAATTTAGTCCTGGGGGAAGGGGGGCCAGCCCATCTTCTTCTGGCCCAGCAGGTGGAAATGCAGGTGCTGCACGCTCTGCATGCCGTCCTCGCCGCAGTTGTTTATGACGCGGAAGCCGTTTTCCAGCCCCAGCTCATCGGCAATCTTGGCAATCACCTCGAAGATGTGCGCCACCACCGCGCTGTTCTCCGGGGTTATCTCCTTCGCCGACGCGATGTGCGCCTTAGGTATCACCAGCACGTGCACCGGGGCCTGGGGCTCCAAATCCTTGAAAGCCACCACCTGCCCGTCCTCGTACACCTTGGTCGAAGGTATCTCCCCCGCCGCTATCTTGCAAAAAATGCAGTCTGCCATCTTTATCTCTCCAGCCTTTCTATCGTTTTTAAAATCTTATCCCGCACCTGCCACGCATCCTTGTCCGTGGTATCTATCTGCCCCGGCAAGGCCGCAAAGTCCTCCAAAGAGCGCAGGCTTATTTCCAGCCATCCCTTTGTACGCCAGGGGCAGGCTTTATCCTGTTCCCAGCGCACCCGCAGGGCCTGCGGGGTGCACACCAGCGTGTACCAAAGCGGCTCCATACCCAGCGCCTTTACGCCTGCGTCCAGAGCTTTGCGCACCTGCAGGCGATCCATCAGCCAGGCCACCACTACATTTTGGCAGCTAGCGCATTTCCCGTAATTCCCCGCCAGATGCAGGATGTTGTCCGCCGCCATGGCCCGGGTCTCGCTGCTTCCCACAAAAGGGTCGATATCCATACACCAGTCGCCGTCTATAAACGCCGCTTGGGGCAAGGCGCTTTGCAGCAGTCTGCCGATAGTGGACTTTCCCACACCCATGGGGCCGTTAAGAAAGATTACCTGTTTCATCAACCCAGCTGCTTCTTCACCAGCTCCGGCACCGCTGCCAAAGCTTCGTCCAGCTTGGTCTGGTCTTTCGCGCCTGCCATGGCGAAGTCCGGCCTGCCGCCGCCGTTGCCGCCGGTGAGCATGGCGACCTCCTTCACAAGCTGCCCGGCCTTCAGGCCCTTCTCCTGGGCAGGCTTGTTACAAGCCGCCGCCAAAGACGCCTTGCCGCCGCTTACCCCCGCGAACACCGCCGCCACGGGCTCCGGGTACTCCTTAGCCTTGTCGCACAAAGCCCGCAGGCCGTCGGCTCCGGTGCCGGACAGCAGCGCGAACACGACTTTAATGCCATCCACCTCCTGGGCATTCTGGAACACGCCCTGCAGGTTTGCCTTGGCCACCTGCTCGTTTAAGGACTCGATGAGCTTGTCCTTCTCCTTGATCTCGCTCATAAGCTGCTTGGCGCGGATGGGCAGCTCGGCGGGGTTCGGGACTTTCATGGCCTGGGCCGCTTCCAGCAGGGTGAGGTTCTGGGCCGTAATCATCCCCAGCACGCCGCCGCCGGTCACAGCCTCAATGCGCCGCACGCCCGACGCTACAGAAGACTCGCTGACGATCTTAAAGAGCCCCAGCTTGGCGGTATTATCCATATGGGTGCCACCGCAGAACTCCCTGGAGAACCCGTCTGTAACCGCCGCCACGCGCACCACGTCGCCGTACTTCTCGCCGAACAACGCCATGGCCCCGCTCTTTTTGGCCTCCTCAATGGGCATCTCCTTTACTTCCACGGGCACGGCTTTTAAGATTTCCTCGTTAACGAGAATCTCCACTGCCGCCAGTTCCTCAGGGGTCATGGCGGAGAAGTGGGTGAAGTCGAACCGCACCTGCTTCTCGTTGACCAGCTGGCCTGCCTGCTCCACGTGGGTGCCCAGCACCTTGCGCAGCGCCGCCTGCAAAAGGTGGGCGCCCGTGTGGTTGCGCATGATCTGAGCCCGGCGCTTTTCGTCCACATGGGCCTTCACAGAAGCCCCGGCTTCTAAAGTACCCTCGTTTACCACCGCCCGGTGCAGGAACACGCCTTGGTAGCGGGTGGTGTCCACCACGTCAATGGAAACGCCCTGGGCGGTGATCTCACCGCTGTCGCCTACCTGGCCGCCGCTTTCGCCATAGAACGGCGTCTTGTCCAAAACGATGGAGACCTCGTCGCCCTCGCTGGCCGACTCTACGCGCTCGCCGCCCCGAATAATCGCCACAACCTGCGCGTCCGTCTCCAGCTCGCCATAGCCCGTGAACTCCGTAGCCGCCAGCCCGGCCGCCGCGGTACCCTCGCCCTTCCAGGCATCGGCCCCGGCGTCTTTACGGGCGCTGCGGGCGCGTTCCTTCTGTTCCTTCATCAGGGCCCTGAAGCGCTCCTCGTCCACGTCCATGCCGCGCTCGGCCAGAATTTCCCGGGTCAGGTCCAGGGGGAAGCCGTAGGTGTCGTTGAGGGTAAAGGCGTACTCGCCGGAGAACACCTTGGAGTCGGCCTTTTCGATGAAGGAATTCAGCAGCGCCAAGCCCTGGTCGATGGTCTTGAGGAAGCTCTCCTCCTCAAAGCCGATGATCTTGCGGATGGTCTCGCGCTTCTCCCGCAACTCCGGGTAGGCCTTCTCGTTCTCCTGGATGACCGTGTCGGCCAGCTCGGCCAGGAACACGCCGTTTACGCCCAGAATCTTCCCATGCCGGGCGGCTCGGCGCAGCAGGCGGCGCAGCACATAGCCGCGCCCTTCGTTGGAGGGCAGGACGCCGTCGCCGATCATGAACACGGTAGAGCGGATGTGGTCGGTGATGACGCGCAGGGAGATGTCGGTCTTTTCGCTGTCGCCGTAAGCCACGCCGGAAATCTCGCTCATGTGCTTCATGATGTTCTGCATGGTGTCCACCAAAAACAGGTTGTCCACGCCCTGTATGACGCAGGCCAGGCGCTCCAGGCCCATGCCGGTGTCAATGTTCTTTTGGACCAGCTCGGTGTAGTTGCCCTGGCCGTCGTTATTGAACTGGGAGAACACCAGGTTCCAAATTTCCACGTAACGGTCGCACTCGCAGCCCACGCCGCAGGTGGGCTTTCCGCAGCTGTGCTCTTCGCCGCGGTCAAAGTAAATTTCCGAGCAGGGGCCGCAGGGGCCGCTGCCGTGCTCCCAGAAGTTGTCCTCCTTGCCCATGCGCTTCATGTGGCCCTCGGGGATGCCCACCTCCTTGACCCAGATGTCCCAAGCCTCGTCATCCTGCTCATAGACGGTGACATACAGCTTGTCCTCGGGCATCTCCAGCACCTGGGTAAAGAACTCCCAGGCCCAGGCCGTGGCCTCGCGCTTGAAATAGTCGCCAAAGGAGAAGTTGCCCAGCATCTCAAAGAAGGTGCCGTGCCGGTCGTCAATGCCCACACTGTCGATGTCCGGGGTGCGGATGCACTTCTGGCAGGTGGTGACCCGGCGGCGGG
>CANTDZ010000166.1 GCA_947652665.1 uncultured Clostridia bacterium | reverse complement strand
ATCTGATGCAATAATAGCGCCTTCTTTTGTGGATTGCCACATCCCCCTCTCTTTGGTATTATGATGCCGTTGGGTGTTTTTGGTTTTTTCGGGAATACAGATGAAAAAGGGAGGAACGTTCCTTATGGCAGAATCTACCAGAATGATGCTGGGCTTGGTCATTGGTATCGTCCTGATGATCGTCCTGGTATCGAAAACCAAGGTACATACCTTTATCGCCCTGCTGCTGGCCGCCGTGGTCACGGGGCTTATTGGCGGCATGTACCCTGTGGACACCACGCTGGCTGACGGCACGAAAGTCACCGGCCTTATCAATTCTATCCAAAATGGCTTCGGCAATACGCTGAAAAGCACAGGCATTATCATCGGCCTGGGCGTTATGATGGGCGGCATCCTGGAGAAATCCGGTGCGGCCGAAAAAATGGCCTACAGCTTCATACAAGCCGTAGGCAAGAAAAAAGAGGAGTGGGCCCTGGCTATTACAGGCTGGTTCATCTCCATCCCTGTTTTCGCCGATTCGGCTATCGTCATTTTTGCCCCGCTGGTCAAGGCTATCTCCAGCGTTACGGGCAAGTCTGTGGTAGGCTTGGCCCTTTCCCTGGCCTGCGGCCTCCAGCTGACCCACTGCCTGGTGCCCCCCACCCCCGGCCCCCTGACTGCCGCCGGTATGCTCAACGTGGACGTGGGCGCCATGATCCTGACAGGCGCGGCCATCTCTATCCCCATGCTGATCGTGGTGGTATTCTACTGCCAGTGGATTGGCAAGAAGATTTACCAGGTACCCGTAGAGGGCGGCGGCTTCGACCGCAAGGAGTTCAAGCAGGAATACATCAAGTCTATGGATGAGCTCAACGCCCTCATCGGCGAAAAGCAGCTGCCCGGCCTGGGTGTGTCCGTGGCCCCCATCGTGGTGCCCATCGCCCTCATCCTCTTGAAGACCGTGGTGGACTTCGCCGGTATGGAGCAAAGCGGCTTCCTTTATGGCGTGATCGCTCTGCTGGGCTCGCCCATTATCGCCCTGGGCATCGGCACGCTGCTGTCCATTTACGGCCTGGCGGCTAAAAAGCCCAACAAGGAAGTCATCAATATCATGAACGAGGCCATTAAGGACACCGGCATCATCATGCTCATCACGGGCGCTGGCGGCTCCTTGGGCCAGATCATCAAAGACGCCGGCATCGGCGACATCCTGGGCGAGGCTGTTACGAAACTGCCCCTGCCCGCCGTGCTCATCCCCTTCGTCATTGCGGCCCTCATGCGCATCGCCCTGGGTTCCGCTACCGTGGCCATTACCACTGCCGCTTCCCTGACCGCCCCCCTGATGGGCGTGCTGGGCATCAGCCCCATTCTGATGGCCGAAGCCTGCTGCGTGGGCGCCATCTCCTTCTCTTACTTCAACGACTCCGGCTTCTGGGTCTTCAATGGTATGTTCGGCGTCAGCGAACTGAAAGATCAAGTGAAATGTAAGACGGCTGTCTCGATGATTATGTCCGTCGTGGGCATCGTCGAGCTGATTATCCTGCAATTTATTTTATGAGTATGAAAAGGCTAACTATTCAAATCAAAGACAACGATAATGTAGCGGTGGCCGTCCACGACCTGGAAGCTGGGACCGTGATCGAATCCGGCATCACCACCCGGGAGCCCATCCCCCAGGCCCACAAGATTGCCCTGCGGGATATTCCCCAGGGCGGCGAGATCATCCGCTATGGGGTTGTGCTGGGCTTTGCCAAAGAGGATATCCCGGCAGGCAGCTGGATCAACGAGCATATGCTGCATCTGCCCGAAAGCCCCTCGGTGGACGATATGCCCTTTGGCACGAACCTGGTTCGGCCCGAAGAACTGCCAGACCCGCCCCGCACCACCTGGCTGGGCTACCGCAACGCCCAAGGGCCTGCGGGCACCCGCAACCTGCTGGGCATCGTGACCACCGTGCAGTGCGCCGCCGGTGTGCTCAAGGTGGCCGTAGAGCGCATCAAGAAAGAGCTCCTGCCCAAGTACCCCCATGTGGACGGCGTGGTCGCCGTTACCCACCCCTATGGATGCGGGGTGGCCATCAACGCGCCGCTGGCGCACATCCCCATCCGGGCCGTCACCAACGTGATACGCCACCCCAACTTTGGCGGGGAAATCATGGTCGTAGGGCTGGGCTGCGAGAAGCTCACCTATGACCGGGTACTGCCCCCCGAGGACATCACCCCCGAAAACGTGCTGACCCTCCAGGACTACCCCGGCCACGACGCCATGATGCAGGCCATCCTGGACATGGCCGAGAAGAAGCTGCAGCGGCTCAACGAGCGCCGCCGGGAAGAGCTCCCCTTGTCGGAGCTGGTCATTGGGATGCAGTGCGGCGGCAGCGACGCGTTCTCCGGCATCACCGCCAACCCCAGCGCCGGTTACGCGGCCGATATGCTGGTGAAAGGCGGCGGCACGGTGCTGTTCAGCGAGGTCACCGAAGTGCGCGACGGCGTGCATATGCTGGCCGCCCGGTGCGCCGACAAGGAGACCCGTGACCGTCTGGCAGAGGAAATGAAGTGGTACGACGAGTACCTGGATGCAGGCGGGGTCGACCGGGACGCCAACCCCACTCCCGGCAACAAGAAAGGGGGCCTGGCCAACATCGTGGAGAAGGCCATGGGTTCCATCGCCAAGTCTGGCACCAGCCAGATTGTGGAGGTCTTGAGCCCGGCCCAGAAGCCCACTCGGCATGGCCTCATCTTTGCGGCTACCCCGGCCAGCGACATCGTCTGCGGGCCCAGCCAGGTAGCCAGCGGCATTGGCCTGCAGGTGTTCATGACAGGCCGCGGCACCCCCTATGGGCTGGACATCGCGCCGGTCATCAAGGTGTGCAGCCGCAATGAGATGAAGGACCATTGGTTCGACCTCATCGACATTTCCGCCGGCGGGGTCGCTACGGGCGACGCTACGATTCCCGAAGTGGGCACGGAAATCTTTAACATGATACTGGACGTAGCCAGCGGCATTAAGGAGCCCTACAGCGACCAGTACGGTTTCCACAACGATATGTGCATCTTCAACCCCGCGCCCATTACCTGAGCAACGGGCACAAAGAAAGAGAGCAGGACCTCAGTTAGAAGGCCCTGCTTTTTCTTTTTGTCCATAATCCCTTATCACCGTGCGCAGGAAAAAATTCCCCAGCAGGCAGGGGAGCGAAAACCCCAGCAGCAGCAAATAAAGGGCGCTGATGGGGAATTCCAGCACCCCGAACGCCGCCAGCCCATACCCGCACGCAGCCGCCAGCACCGCCCGCAAGGGCTTGCCGAGCCCCCATGTCAGCGCCAGCCGCAAGGCTTTCTGCAAGGGAACCCCCTCCCCCAGCAGGGCATAGAGGTACCCAGAGGACAGCAGATCCACCAGGAACACCGTGGAGCACAGCATGAACGGCGCAAAGAGCAGCGGGTTCTCAATGGCGCCGCGCAGGTAGAAAAAGCCCCCATACCCTGCTATGGCCAGCGGCAGGGCTACCAGAAAAAACGCGGCGTACCCCTGCCGCCAAAATTTTCGGAAAGCCGTGCGGAAATCGTAAAAGCACAGCACGGGCTGGTCGAGCACCATTTTGCGCACCACCTGGTTCATGGCGAACAGCGCGGGCGGGATGGTGACGACGGGCAGGCAGCACAGGAGGAACAGCAGGTTCAGCTTCACGATGGTCACGGCTTCCAGCTGGATGATCTGGAAGAAACGGGCGAAGCCGGTCTTTTCCGGGGCGTCGGGGTCGATACCGGGGCCGGGCTTGGCGTAATCTTGGCGGAAAAACAAAGGGGCTCCTCCTTTCAAAGCTATATAAAAAATCTTATCATAGTAGGGCCTGCAAATCAACAGCAACAAAGTGACTATATGGGTAAATTATTGATACTTGATGCAAATGGGTCTAAAAAGTCACGATCTTACTATATGC
>CANTDZ010000165.1 GCA_947652665.1 uncultured Clostridia bacterium | reverse complement strand
AAAGTGCAGCTTGTCGGAGCGCATCATAAAATACTCGCCCTGGACGGTGGTGTCCAGCATTTCAATGTCGTGGACAGACCAGCCGAACTCCGGGGAGATCACGTCGCAGCCACGCATTTTAATGTGGGAGCACTCCCGCAGGGCCTTGATGCCGTGCATCTTTGTGTTGACGATCTCCACGTTCCGGGAGTACCACAGGGCGGCCCGGCAGTTTTCGGTCATTTCGCCGTCGGTGATTTTCGCCCCATCGTCATGCCAGAAGGGGTAGCGCAGATTGAAGAAGCAGTGGTCGGCTTCAATGTCCCGGCACTCCTTGAAAGCACTCTCGCCATCTGCGGGGCCGTCAAAGCGGCAGTTCTTGGCCAGCAGGTCATGGGAGTTATACAGGGCGCGTTCCTGGTCGAATGTCTTGTTTTCTATGATTTGTTTCATGATGATTTCCTCTTTTCATAGTTTTATTTACGAACCCGTTCCATCTGGTACACAAGGTAGTCCAAGCAGTCGATGCGTTTCTGCTCCCGGTGCATGGCGTCCACCAGGCACCGACGGTGCTGCGCCAGCAGTTTGAGGCCCTCTTTTTCCCGGCTTTGCCGTAAGTCCTCCATAAATTTGCGGATACATTCCTCGTCGCACCCGGCGTCCCGCAGGTTTTGCTCCACCGCTTCGGTCGTTTGATACGGCCACATCATGGCACCCCCTCGAAGTTTTCTTTTCATGCCCACATTATAGCGCCTTAAAGCTGAATTAGCAAATATTTTGTTGTTATACCTGTGTATGCTTGACAGCTATACTTCTTTCTGGTAAGATAGAGCTACTGGATTTTCATAAGGAGGTTTCATTATGGAATTACGTGTTTTACAATACTTTTTAGCGGTCACCAGGGAGCAGAGCATTTTGAAAGCGGCGGAGTCGTTGAACCTCTCCCAGCCCACGCTTTCCCGGCAGATACGGGACATGGAGGCAGAACTGGGCAAACAGCTTTTAATACGGGGCGCCAGGCGGATCTCCCTCACGGAAGAGGGGATGATCCTGCGCAAGCGGGCCGAGGAGATCATGGAGCTGGTGAAGAAAGCCGAGGATGAGATCGCTTTGGCGGAGGAGCCGGTGGCGGGGGATATCACCGTAGGGGTTGGCGAAACGGTAGGAATGCGGATGCTGGTACAGACGGCCCAGACGTTACGCAAAACATATCCCCAGGTATATCTTCACGTTTTTAGCGGCGACAAATGTTCTGTGCTGGAGCAGTTGGACCGGGGACTGATCGACTTCGGCGTTGTGTTTGGCGACTTTGACCGGGCAAAATACGAATATACAGAAACAGGCTTTGCCGAGCATTATGGTGTACTGATGCGCAAGGATGACCCCTTGGCGGTAAAAGAGGAAATCGAACCGGAGGAGCTATGGGGCAAGCCTTTGATCGTGTCCCGTCAGGCTATGTGCGACCAGGATCTGACGGATGTTTTGCGCTGCACAGAGGAAGAATTGAACATTGCGGGTTCGTTCAACCTGTTGTATAATGGCTCATTGATGGTGGAAGCCGGTATGGGATATGCTATTGCGTTCGATAAGATCATAAATGCTACCGGCGACAGCGAATTATGTTTCCGGCCTTTGTCAAAGGTCAATGAAATACCGATGATTGTAGTATGGAAGAAGTATCAAGTGCTGACGAAAGTTGCAGAAAAATTTTTGGAGCAGCTGCAAAGCCAGATAAATTGACCTATGTTTTTGAGGCATATCCTGGTATGCGCTATAAGTATTTGACCTGTGTGCCTTTGGCTGTTACAATGGTTTCACAGGAGGGATGCACATGAATAAAATGGGCTTTGGGTTCTTGAGGCTGCCCAAAAAAGAAAATGGCATCGACTATCCTCTGTTGGACAGGATGGTCGATGCCTTTCTGGTAGCAGGAGGTATATTTTCTGAAACAAGCTGCAGAGGCCTTTGAACAATAAATCACAAGGGAGGAAATCTTCATGAAAATCTTAATTCTCAACGGCAGCCCCAGGGCAAACGGCAACACCGCCGCCATGGTAGCGGCCTACGCCGAGGGTGCCCGGGAAGCAGGCCATCAGGTGGACATCATCGACGTGTGCAAGAAGAAAATCGCCGGGTGCCTGGCCTGCGAATACTGCCACACCAAAGGCGAGGGCAAGTGTGTCCAGCAGGACGATATGCAGGAGGTCTACCCGCTGCTGGAGGAGGCTGAAATGATCGTGCTGGCTTCGCCCATTTACTATCACAGTTTCACTGGGCAGCTCCAGTGCGTTCTTAACCGTATCTATGCGCTGAATAAGCCCAAGAATTTGAAGAAAGCGGCGCTTATCCTTAGCTCCGGCAGCAACCATGTGTACTGCGGTGCGTTCTATGAGTACCAGAGCTCGTTCCTCAACTATCTGCACTTGGAGGACATGGGCATCTTCACCGCTTACGGCAAGGAGAACAAGTCGGAAGAAAAACTGGCCCAGCTGCGCGAGGCTGGCCGCAAACTACAATAATCAGGAGGTTTTCATCATGGAATACAGAAAGCTCCCCCACGGGGACGAATGGATCAGCGTCATCGGCCTGGGCGGCGGCAGTCTGCCCGAGGCTGTGGACAAGGCCACAGAGATCCTGAACGCGGCCATCGACAGCGGCATCAACTTTTTTGACCTGGCACCGTCCTACCAGCCACCGTTCTATGCTTTCGCAAAGGCTTTTGCGGGACGCAGGGAAAAGGTCATCACCCAGATGCACTTCGGCGCGGTGTACGGTAATGGCAAGTACGGCTGGACACAGGAGCTGGATAAGATCAAGGAGCAGATCGCGTGGAATTTCAAGACCATCGGCACAGATTATACCGACTTCGGCTTCCTGCACTGCATCGACATCCATGAGGATCTGGACAAGGCCCTGGCCTCCGGCGGAGCATGGGAGTACATGAAATCGCTGAAAGCAGAGGGCAAAATTCGCCACCTGGGCTTCTCCTCCCATGAGCCCGGCATAGCCCGCAGGCTGCTGGAGACCGGGGATGTTGACCTGTTCATGTTCAGCATTAACCCGGCTTACGACTACCAGAAAGGGGAGTACGGCAAGGGCGAAGTGGCCGAGCGTGCCCAGCTCTACCGGGACTGCGAGAAAGAGGGCGTGGCGATCTCCGTCATGAAGCCCTTTGCCGGAGGTCAGCTTTTGGACGAAAAGACCTCTCTCTTTAAGCGCACCCTGACCCACACCCAGTGCATCCAGTATGCCCTGGACCGTCCCGCCGTGGTGACAGTGCTCCCCGGCGTGCGCACCATTGAGGACTTGCAGGTGGCGTTGAAGTATGTGGGCTCCACCCCCGAGGAGCGGGACTACTCCGTCATCGGCGAGTTTACCCCTGCCAGCGCCGAGGGCATCTGCGTCTACTGCAACCACTGCCAGCCCTGCCCCGCCGGGCTGAACGTGGGCCTTATCAACAAATATTACGACCTGGCTCTGGCCGGGGATGAGATGGCGAAAGGGCACTATGACAAGCTGCCGCTTCACGCCAGCGACTGCCTCAAGTGCGGCCACTGCGAGAGCCGGTGTCCCTTCCATGTGAAGCAGGAGGGCCGCATGGAGGAAATCACAAACTATTTTGGCAAATAAGGAGGACACTTATACCTATTCAGTATGGCATCTATTCTGAATGAGTATTTGCCTTTTGAAATTCTTGGGCGTATAATTGAACAAGAAGGGGGTTAAACCATGGGCAAATTTTCAGAACACCTTATCACCACCCGAGAAAATTTAGAAGACGCCGGATGCAGTGAGGAATTCATCCAACACTTTCTGGAACTGGAGAATAAGAATGACGAGACGGGACAGATGGTCGCGCTTACCCAGTATCGAAAAACCCTGCTGGATGACTTGAACTGAACCGGAAAAAACGCACAATAGACAAACACCCCCTGATGTAGGAAAATATACATCAGGGAGTGTAACTTAGAACCTGCACCAATAGGCTAAAACCTTTTGAGTAAAGTACGAAAAGCAGCGATAAAACAAACG
>CANTDZ010000164.1 GCA_947652665.1 uncultured Clostridia bacterium | reverse complement strand
CTTCATACTTCTTGATGCCCCGGATGTCGCAATGCCAGCCGGGCAGCACCTCTAAGATGGGCTTGCAGTGCTTCAGCTGCGCCGTGGGCGGGAAATAGTCGATGCGCTTGCCGTTTAGCTCGTAGGCCACGCACACCGGGATTTCTTCCAGATACCCCAGCGCATCCAGCACGGTAAAGGCGACGTCCGTAGCGCCCTGCACCATGCAGCCGTAACGGGCCGCTACCAAGTCCAGCCAGCCCACTTGCCGGGGGCGTCCTGTGACCACGCCATATTCGCCCTTGTCGCCGCCGTGCTCTCGCAGCTCCTCGGCTTCCTCGCCGAAAATCTCCGCCACGAATTCGCCCGCGCCCACAGCGCTGGAATAGGCCTTCACCACCGCATAAATCTTCTCGATGGCATACGGCGGGATGCCGCCTGCGCCCACAGCGCCATACCCCGCCAGCGGCGAGGAAGAGGTCGTCATGGGGTAAATGCCCATGTCCGGGTCGCGCAGGGAGCCCAGCTGGCCCTCCAGCAGGATGGTCTTGCCCTCCTTCACGGCGGTGTTCAAGAGGGACGTGGTGTCCACTACGTAAGGGGTCAGGATTTCTTTATACTCCATGAGCTTGTTGTAAATCTCGTCCCGGTTCAGCGGCTCCTTGTGGTAAAGCTGGGTGTACAGCACGTTCTTGAGGCCCAGCACGTGGTCAATGCGCTCATAGAGTGAGTCCTTGTCGTCAAACAGGTCGCTGATCTGGAAGCCGATCTTGGCGTATTTATCCGAGTAGAAGGGCGCAATGCCGGACTTGGTGGAGCCAAAGGCCTTGTCGGCCAGGCGTGCTTCCTCCAGGCTGTCCAGCTCCTTGTGGTAAGGCATGAGCACCTGGCAGCGGTCGGAAATGACGATCTTGGGCTCGGGCACGCCGCCGTCCCGGATGTATTGCATTTCGTCCACAAAGTTTTCTACCGAGAAAGCCACGCCGTTGCCGATGACATTGGTGATGTTCTGCCGGAACACCCCCGAGGGCAGCTGATGCAGCGCAAACCGCCCGTATTCGTTGATGATCGTGTGCCCCGCGTTGGAGCCGCCCTGGAAGCGCGCCACAATGTCAGAATTCTCCGCCAGCACGTCGGTGATCTTCCCCTTGCCCTCATCGCCCCAGCAGGCGCCTACGATTGCCTTTACCATACAAAATTCCCTTCCTTGCTTTCATTTATTTTTATTCAGTATACGCGCCCAGGCACGTACATCATTACACGCTGATTTCCGCCGTCTCGCACTTAACGGCGCTGTATTTCTCCAGCACCGGCGCGACGCACTCCGCCAAGAACTCCTCGGTCTGGCGGGGGGCACGGCCTACATATTTCATGGGCTGCAAAATTTCCCGCAGCTCATCTAGCGTCACCCCAAAGACCGGGTCGCCTGCAATGCGCTCCAGCAGGTCGTTTTCGCCGCCCTGCTCCTTGACCACCCGTGCCGCCTCCATGGAGTGTACCCGGATGCGCTCGTGAAGCTCCTGCCGGTTGCCGCCGCGCTTGACGGCGTCCATCATGATATTCTCCGTGGCCATAAAGGGCAGCTCCCGGAGCATATGCTGCTCGATGACCTTGGGGTAGACCACCAGGCCGTCGGCCACATTGCCGTACAGGTTCAGGATGCCGTCCACAGCCAGGAAGGCCTCGGGCACGCTGATGCGCTTGTTGGCAGAATCGTCCAGGGTGCGCTCAAACCACTGGGTGGCCATGGTCATGGCCGGGTTTACGGCGTCCGCGATCACGTACCGCGCCAGGGACGCCATGCGCTCGCTGCGCATGGGATTGCGCTTGTAGGCCATAGCACTGGAGCCGATCTGGCCTTTTTCAAAGGGCTCCTCCACCTCTTTCAGGTGCTGCAAAAGGCGGATGTCGTTGGAGAACTTGGCCGCGCTTTGGGCAATGCCGGAGAGGATCGACAGCATCTGGCTGTCCAGCTTCCGCGAGTATGTCTGGCCGGAGACGGCAAAACACTCCTTATAGCCCAGCTTGTCCGCGATTTTTTTGTCCAGCTCCTTGACCTTCTCGTGGTCGCCCTCAAACAGCTCCAAGAAGCTGGCCTGGGTGCCCGTGGTGCCCTTGGAACCCAAGAGCTTTGCCTTGGAAAGCTGGTACTCCACGTCCTCCAAATCCATCAGCAAATCCTGCATCCACAAGGTGGCGCGCTTGCCTACGGTGGTAGGCTGGGCAGGCTGGAAGTGCGTAAACGCCAGCGTGGGCAGGTCTTTATATTCATCGGCAAACTTGCCCAGCACCCGCAGGACGTTCACCAGCTTGTCCCGGATAAGCTCCAGGGCCTTGGTCATGACGATGATGTCGGTGTTGTCGCCCACATAGCAGGAGGTAGCCCCCAGGTGGATGATCCCCGCCGCTTTCGGGCACTGCTGGCCGTAGGCGTACACATGGCTCATCACGTCGTGGCGCACGACCTTCTCCCGCTCCTGGGCCACTTCATAGTTGATGTCCGTGGCGTGGGCCTTGAGCTCGTCCACCTGCTCCTGGGTCACGGGCAGGCCCAGCTCCATTTCGGCCTCGGCCAGGGCAATCCACAGCCTGCGCCAGGTGCAGAACTTCATGTCGGGCGAAAAGTAATATTTCATCTCCTTGCTGGCGTACCGCGCCGACAAGGGGGATTCGTATGCGTCCTTTGCCATTTCCCTATCCTTTCTTACAGGCCGATGCGCTTCATCATTTCGGCGTAGGCTTCCTCCACCCCGCCCATGTCTCGGCGGAAACGGTCCTTGTCCAGCTTTTCGCCGGTGTTCACGTCCCAGAAACGGCAGGTGTCCGGGGAAATCTCGTCGGCCAGGATGATGGTGCCGTCGGAGGTCTTGCCGAACTCCAGCTTGAAGTCGATGAGGTCGACATTGACGGACTTGAAGAACTCAATCATCATCTGGTTGATTTTCATGCTCATGTCCGCAATCAAGTCGATTTCCTCACGGGTGGCCAGGCCCATGGCCAGGATGTGGTAGTCGTTTACCATGGGGTCGCCCAGGTCGTCGTTCTTGTAGCTGAACTCCAGCACAGTGGACTTCATGGGGGTGCCCTCCGGCAGGCCCAAGCGCTTGGAGAGGCTTCCGGCCGCCTTGTTGCGGACGATGACCTCCAGCGGCACGATCTCCACTTTCTTCACCGCCGTCTCGCGCTCGTTTAACTCCTCCACGTAATGCGTCGGGATGCCCTGCTTCTCCAGCAGCCGGAACATGAAATTGGACATCTGGTTGTTTACGACGCCCTTGCCGACGATCGTGCCCTTCTTCAAGCCGTTAAAGGCGGTGGCGTCGTCCTTATAGGAGACGATGTAGACCTGTGGGTCCTCGGTTTTGTAGACCTTCTTTGCCTTGCCTTCGTACAGCAACTCTTTCTTTTGCATGATCTTGCCCCTTTCCTTGTGCACAACTGCTTTGGGTTTTTTTCGTTTTTTCCATAGGAAGCAAATGCCTCCCCGCCTATTTTATTACAAGGGCGGGAATCTGTCAATGTTTTCCCATATTTTCTAAGCGATATCCCTTGACTTTAGATAGGGAGGCCCGGCATAATAGTAGAGAGGTGGTTTCGTTGGGCAGGCTAAAAGAGCTGCGGGAAAAGCGCGGCTATACACAAGTAAAAATGCAGATGCTGACCGGCATTGACCAAAGCGATTATTCAAAAATCGAGAACGGCAAGCGCTACTATACCTTCGAGCAATGCAAGCGGATTGCCCTGGCCCTGGACACCAGCATGGACTATCTGGCAGGGCTCACGAAGGAAGAAAAGCCCTATCCGCGCAGTGTGAAATGAGGGTTAAGGACAGGAGGCTGCCAGAAGAAGGGGCCAGGGGGGCCAGGCTGTTATAAGCCTTTTTAGAAAAATTAAATTCCTAATAGGGCCTATTTTACCCTGGCTCCCCTGGCCCCTTGGGGAAATGGACAGGGTAAAATGGGCCCTATAGAGATTTTATTTTTCTAAAAGGGCTTATAATACCCTGTCCACCCTGTCCATTTCCCCAAGGGGCCAGG
>CANTDZ010000163.1 GCA_947652665.1 uncultured Clostridia bacterium | reverse complement strand
CTTGGACACACTGGCCGACTGCTATAGAAGTTTGACGAAAACTAATATAATGGCCCCCGACAACAGCCAATGCCAGGAGCTGTTTGAGAAACTGGAGCCCTATTTTCAGAAAGCGTTTGTATGGGAGGCGGACACATCCGCTGGTGAATGTGTGCAAAGGCTGAAAGAGTTGGGCACCGAGACGGTGATGGATGAGGTCTGGGAACTGGCCAAAGAAGTGGACGCCCTATACGATGCCTATAATGTAGAACGCCGCTGGTATATGGCCACAGGCGCGGACTTGCAGATGATGCCGGAGAAGCTGGTGTCTTCGGGGGATTTGCAGATGGATCCCTAAAAAGGAGGAATCTCAAATGGCCAAAAAAGGCATCAACAAAAAAGCCGTTTTAGGCGCGGTTGTGTTCCTCGTGGTGATTGTGATAGCGTCCATCTTCATCCAGAAGTGGACGGAGGAAGGGCGGCGCAAGGACGGTTGGGTGAAAGAATATTTGTGGGAAGCGGCCCGCTATGGGGCTGATTACGCCGCACTGCCCACGGAAGTACTCCCCTGGGAGGAATGGTATCAAACGGTCATGGACGGCCCCAAGCTGACCGACGGGGATGTCCTGCCGGAGAACCGCCTGGGCACATTGATGCATACCTATGTAAGCTTGTCCACCATACACCTAAAGGAGCCGGACAACGCGGAGTGCCAGGCGCTTTTTGAAAAGCTGCGGCCCTATTATGAAAAAGCGTTCGTTTGGGAACAGGAGCCTGGCACCGAAGAGTGCCTGGAGCGCCTGGAAGAGCTGTGCGAAGCGGAAACAATGGCGGAGATTGACACCCTGGCCGAGCAGGTGCAGGCGCTGTATGAAAGCACCCAAACCGGCACCTGGCTGGGCACGGTGTCCGACTCTGATTTGCATAAAAACCCGTAAGGGGGCTTTTCAAGTGGAGAAAAAGCGCATAAGCCCGAAAGCGGCGGCAGTGGT
This sequence comes from uncultured Clostridia bacterium, assembly GCA_947652665.1. GTDB lineage: Bacteria > Bacillota > Clostridia > Oscillospirales > Acutalibacteraceae > Acutalibacter. Next base: position 3,078 of record CANTDZ010000163.1, on the reverse strand, counting down.
TTTGGTGGCGGTTGTCCTGGTGGGCATTGTCTTTTGCTGGCGGCAAAGCGTGGCTTATATGGAGGGGGCAAGGGAGGACTGGGCACGGTTATATATGAACAGCGTGGCGGGATTCAACTTTGACTATGACGCCCTGCCAGCCAGCCTGGATGCTTACAATGAATGGCAGGCACAGCTGGGCTGTCCGCCGGCGCTGACCGACCCCGGCCTTTTTCCGAATATCGTCCCGGAAAATAATATAAACATTCTAGCGGGCACGCAAAGGAGTTTTGGCGTGATACACGTGAAGGACCCGGATAACCCGCAGGCCCGGGCGCTTTTTGAGGAGCTGATGCCCTATTACGAGCAGGCTTTTCTCTGGGAGGAGGGCACCGCGCCAGAGGAATGCCTGGAAAGGCTGAGGGCCCTCTCGGACCCGGACGTGCTGGCTGAAATAGACGAGCTGGCACAGCGGGTATGGGATTTGCATGAAAGCATAGACGCTTTTAGCATTTTTGTTGTGCCCTCCGATTCTGATTTGCAATTAAACCCGTAAGGGAATAAGGAGAGATAGATTATGGCACTGATCGTGCAGAAGTTCGGCGGCACGTCCGTCCGGGACGCCGAGCGCATCAACAATGTGGCGGACATCGTCACGTCGGCCTACAAGGACGGCAACGATGTGGTAGTGGTGGTGTCGGCCCAAGGGGACACCACCGACGACTTGATCGCGAAAGCGGCGGAGGTAAATGGGAAGCCCTCAAAGCGGGAGATGGATATGCTGCTTTCCTCCGGCGAGCAGATTTCGGCGGCGCTTTTAGCCATGGCCATCGAGCGCATGGGGTATCCTGTGGTGTCGCTGCTAGGCTGGCAGGCGGGGTTCGATACTACATCGGACTACGGCAACGCGCGCATAAAAAAGGTAGACGCGTCCCGCCTAAAGAAGGAACTGGACAAGCGGCGCATCGTGGTGGTGACGGGCTTCCAGGGCCTTAACCGCTACGGCGACATGACGACCCTGGGCCGGGGCGGCTCGGACACCAGCGCGGTGGCCATTGCCGTGGCCCTGCACGCCGACCTATGCCAAATCTTCACCGACGTAGACGGCGTCTACACCGCCGACCCCCGGAAGATCCCCGGCGCGGTAAAGCTTTCCAGCATCTCCTACGACGAAATGCTGGAGCTGGCGACCCTGGGCGCGCAGGTCCTGCACAACCGCTCGGTAGAAATGGCGAAAAAGTACAACATCGAACTGGAAGTCCTCTCCAGCCTGACCCGCGGCCGGGGGACCATCGTGAAGGAGGAAAGCAACGTGGAAAAAATGCTCATCAGCGGCGTAGCAAAAGACGACAACATCGCCCGTATCTCGATCATCGGCGTACCCGACAAGCCCGGCCTGGCCTTCAAGATTTTCTCGAAGCTGGCTTCAAAGGGTGTAAACGTGGATATTATCCTGCAGTCCATTGGCCGCAACGGCACCAAGGACATCAGCTTTACCGTGGAGAAGGACAAGATGGAGGATTCCATCAAGCTCCTCAAGGAGTACACCGACCGCTGGGGCGCGTCCAACATTGTGGCGGACGACAACGTGTCGAAGGTGTCCATTGTAGGCGCGGGCATGGAGAGCCACCCGGGCGTGGCGGCGGAGATGTTCGAGGCCCTCTTCAGCCGCAACGTGAACATCCAGATGATCTCCACCAGCGAGATCAAGATTTCCGTGCTCATCCACAAGTCCGACAGCGACCGGGCTGTGGAGGCTATTCACGATAAGTTCTTCGAGACGGCATAAGGGTTTGATCCTAAAACTGGTAAAAATAAACCACCCCCAAAGGCGCACACTAGCCCTTGGGGGTGATTTTTATGATCCCATATTTTTGGGGCGACGTCCCGGCCAAGAGCCTCCATCACACCGGCGTGTCCGGCGTGACGTTCTCTTCGCTTCTGCGGGACGACCTGGGCTTGCGCGACCTCCCCGAGGAAGTGCGCAGCCAGCTGGAAAGCCGGGAAGGGACGATCCGTTCCTCCCAGCAGCTGGAGGCCATGATCAACGAGCTGAGCATCCAGCAGTAAGGCAGGCGCGCCCTGCCTACATATATATAGTATGCGCGCTACTTGCCCTCCACAAGAAAATCGTAAGGGGTCTGTTGGTAGACGTAATAGTTCAGCCAATTCGATACCAGCAGGTGGGCGTTCGACCGCCAGGTAAACGGCGGCGTCTTGGAGTGGTCGTCTTCGGGGAAGTAGTTGTAGGGGACTTTGGGGTTCAGCCCCTTGTTCATGTCCCGGAAGTATTCCTTGGCCAAAGTGTCCCGGTCGTACTCGGCGTGCCCGGTGACAAAGATCTGCCGCCCGTCCTTATCTGTGACGATGTGCAGCCCCGCCAAATCGGACACGGACAACGGGATCAGTTCGGGATGCTGCTTGATGTCTTCCAGGCGCACCTCGGTGTAGCGGGAGTGGGGGGCGAAGTAGTTGTCGTCAAAGCCGCGCATAAGGGGATGGTAGGGGTTGAGGACCTTATGGTTATAAATACCGCTGAGCTTTTCCGACAGCGGGTACTTAGGCACGCCATAATGATAGTAAAGCCCCGCCTGGGCCCCCCAACATATATGAAGCACCGAGTAGACGTTCTCCTTCGACCACTCCATGATCTGGCACATCTCGTCCCAGTAGTCGACCTCCTCAAAGGGAAGCTTCTCCACAGGCGCGCCAGTGATGATCATGCCATCGAACCTCTGGCCCCGCACATCCCCGAAGGTTTTATAGAAAGCGTGCAGATGTCCGGCGCTGGTATTCTTGCTGATGTGGGTGGCCGGATGCAGCAGCTCCACGTCCACTTGCAGGGGGGAGTTGCCCAGAAGGCGCAAAAGCTGGGTCTCGGTTTCTATCTTAGTAGGCATCAGGTTGAGGATGGCAATCTTGAGCGGACGGATGTCCTGATTCGCCGCCCGTTCGTGGCTCATAACAAAGATGTTCTCGGACTCTAAGACCTCAATGGCCGGCAGGTCCATTTGGATGCGGATGGGCATTTTTGTCACTTCCTAAAACTTTTTGAATTTTTTTGAAAAAAGGGGTTGACATTTGCGTCTCCAGGTGGTA
>CANTDZ010000162.1 GCA_947652665.1 uncultured Clostridia bacterium | reverse complement strand
GCGCCGCATAAAACAAAAAGCCGGGTCAAAGCCCGTTCGAAACTCGTTTACCCCGTAGATACTATATAACATACCACATCAAGAAGAAAAAGTCTAGTACTTTTTTCTTTTCCTGGTATACTTCTTATTGTAGGGACGGCGAGACGTTGGCTGGGATGGGTAGCCCGCAAAGAAATATAGGGCTTTGCGGTTTGCCACTCATCTTACGCGACAATTCTAGCATACAGGCGAAAGTTTTGCAAGAACAAATTTTGACCGCGCGGTAGGCCTTATGCGGAACCCTATATATTGTCGAATGCGCCAGCCAGCGTCCGCCCCACCCCTTCAATAATTCTGAGGAAGGTGTAAGCATGATTGAATTCCAAAACATCCGCAAGACCTACCGCGTAGCGAAGCGTCAAGCCGGGTTCATGAACGCGGTAAAGTCGCTGTTCTCCCGGGAGTACGAAACCATCCACGCTCTGGATGACGTCAGTTTCCGCATTGATGATGGCGACATTATCGGGTACATTGGCCCTAACGGTGCCGGGAAAAGCACGACCGTCAAGGTGATGTGCGGCATCCTCACCCCGGACGGTGGTACATGCCTGGTCAACGGCAAAGTTCCATGGAAGGAGCGCTCGACCCACGTGAAGGATATCGGTGTTGTATTTGGACAGCGCACTCAGCTTTGGTGGGACGTGCCCGTTATCGACAGCTTTGAACTGTTACGGGATATGTACAAAATCGAGGAAAAGACGTACAGACGCAATTTGGACGAGCTGACCCAACTGCTGGATTTGTCTGAACTGCTCAAGACCCCGGCCCGGAATCTGAGCCTGGGCCAGCGTATGCGGTGCGAGATTGCCGCGCCCCTGCTGCACGACCCCAAGGTGCTCTTCTTGGACGAGCCCACTATCGGCTTGGATGCCGTTTCGAAAATCGCTGTGCGGCAGTTCATCAAGAAAATCAACGACGAAAAGGGTACGACTGTTGTGCTCACTACCCACGATATGCTGGACATCGAAGCGCTGACGGAACGCGTTCTGCTTATCGGTCACGGCAAGATACTTCTGGACGGCAGCTTGGATGAACTGAAAAAGCACACGTCCACAGATAAGAAAATTACAGTGAAGTACACGGGTAGCACACCGGAGATTTCAGAGGGCATGAAGCTTCTGGAGGCCAAGGTGAACCAGGTGACCATTTCCCTGGACCCCAATGTCCTGCCAGTATCCGCTGCCATTGCCGCGCTTGCGTCCCAAACAGAGCTTTTAGACCTTTCTGTCACCGACGTCTCCACCGAAGAAGTGGTGGCTGCGCTGTATAAGGAGTATCACATATGAAATCTTATCTTTCCCTTTTCCGCATCCGCATGATAAAGGGCCTGCAATACCGCGTGGTGGCTATTGGTTCCATACTCACCCGGTTTTGTTGGGGGTTGATGGAGATATTAGCGTTCTTTGCTATCCACCAGGTAAGCGGCGGCAGCTTTTCTATGACCTTTGCCCAGACCGTCTCCTATATCTGGATGCAGCAGGCGTTTACACTGATGTACAATGTCATTGACGGCGACTCGGAAATCGAAGCGTCTATCAACGATGGCTCGATTGCTTATGAGCTGACCCGTCCCATGAATCTCTATGGCAACTGGTTCACCCAGTGCGTAGCGAATCGCTTCTCGCCCACCTTGCTCAACTGCCTGCCCGTGCTGGTCATTGCTATGCTGATGCCTAATCCCTATAAGCTAAGCTTTCCCGGCATTGCCACTACATTGCTGTTCATTTTCTCGACCTTGCTGGCCTTGGGCGTAGTAGGTGTTATTGCTGTGCTGATGCATATTTCGATGTTCTATACGACCTCCCAGAGAGGTGTAAAAATCATAGGCCGCGCAGTAGTGAGCTTTTTTGCAGGCGGGCTGATTCCACTCCCTTACTTCCCAGCAGCCTTTCAAAAATTTGTAGAGCTACTGCCTTTTGCGGCGACCCAAAGCACTCCACTGCTGATTTATAGCGGCTCGCTAACTGGCACAGATGCCGTGATTGCTATTGGGTTACAGGTTTTCTGGCTGATTGCGTTGGCGGCACTGGGGCATACCTGCATGACACACACCTTAAAGCGTGTGGTCGTGCAGGGCGGCTAACAGAAAGGAAGTGGGTTTATGAAGTTTTACGCAAGGCTCTTTGCCTTAAATCTGAAAAGTCAGATGCAGTATAAATTTTCGCTGTTTTTGTCGTGCCTGGGGCAGTTTATCACGGCGTTTACTTCGTTTTTCAGTGTGCAGTTCATCTTCATGCAGATAGACTCTGTGAACGATTTTACCTATGGTCAGGTGCTGCTGTGCTTTGCGGTGATTATGCTCTCCTTCTCCATCGGCGAGGCCGTGGGCGGCGGATTGACCACCTTTCCGCGCATGGTGAACGTGGGCGAGTTCGACCGCATCCTGACACGGCCTCGAAACCACATTTTACAGGTCATTATCCCTCTGTTTGATTTCACCCGGATTGGGCTGCTGGTGCAGGGTGGCATCGTGCTGGCCATGGCTATACCGCAGAGTGGGGTGGTTTGGACGGTGCCGAAAGTTATCACGCTCGTTTTGATGATTGTGTGCGGAGCGGTGTTGTTCTTCTGTCTATTCCTGTTCCAAGCCGCTTTTGCGTTTTTTACTATGAACAGTCTGGATTTTCTGAACATTTTCACCTACGGGGCGAGACAGTTTGGGCGGTATCCTTTCTCGGTCTATGGCAAGAAAATACTGTATTTCCTGACATTCTGTGTGCCGCTGGCGCTGATTCAGTATTATCCGCTGCTGTTCTTGATTGATGATACAGCGCATCCAGGATATATGTTCATTCCCTGTCTTTCATTGATATTTATTTTGCCCTGCTGGGCACTGTTTAAAGTGGGGATACGAAAATACAAATCAGCGGGTTCCTGAAGAACAAACTCAATCTTATACGCCCTTTTCTTTGTTTAAGGCGGCGTAGAATTTGAGCGGATCAAATAGGTTTGACAAAGCATCCACAGTATGGTAACATAGCCACACTGTGGATGTTTTTCTACTCTCGAGTTCTGAAAACCGGTCGATTTTCGGGCTGGGAATTTGGAATAGCATCAATAAAGCATCAAAAAGTGGAGGGGCGTGTGGTTGAGGATTTGAAATGGCTCAACCGCGCGGTAATTTGGCAGTTGTATGTGTGCGGATGCCTTTCCCACATCCACTCCAAAACCGCGTGCCGAGGGTTCGAATCCTTCTGCCCCTGCCACAGATAAATCGCCAGAAACCGCGCTGGAATGCGGGTTCTGGCGATTTTTGCTGTTGGGGACACGGTCTATTGGTTGGGGTTGGAGCGTTGGTTTTGGGCGTTATTTTCGCATCCGGTGCCATCTGTTTCTAACTTTTCCGTCTGGCACAGCATCAAAAAAGCATCAAAAATTGAACCCGTCTGTGATTCCTTGCAGACGGGTCATGTCTTTTTTGACGTAGTAGAGCTCGGTGATTTGGGAGGTACTGTGGCCCAGGAGGTCGGCTACTTGGCGGGGGGATAGGGCTTTGATGGTGCCGTCGGGTTGCGTTACCCCGTTAATCAGGCGAGTGGCGAAATGATGTCTTAAACTGTGCAGGCCTTTCTGTTCGATGCCTGCGGCCTTGAGGATTCTGTAAAAACGTTTTCTAAAATTCACTGGGCGGGTGTAGTTGCCGTTCTCATCGCTTACAAGGGGCGTTTCCGGGCCGAAGTACCGCTCGGCGCGTAGTTGTTCTACCGCTTCCACTGCGGCCCCGTTCAGGGGCACACGGCGCTTGCTGGTGGCGGTTTTCGTCTTGCCTACTTTGACTTCTCTGCCGGGGATGAAGTCTGTGCCGTTGCGCTTGCACACTTCCTTTACCCCCTGCCGTACCTCAAGGAATCGTTTGTCAAGGTTGATGTCGTTGTTGAGCAGGCCAAGCAGTTCGCCAGTACGTAGACCAGTGTTCAGCATGAGAATATAGGCCGCTGGTTGCTGGTATTTAGACTTGCCGTTTGAGTAGGTGCTGAATGCTTCAGCCTTGAACTTCTCGATTTCCTCTGGCG
>CANTDZ010000161.1 GCA_947652665.1 uncultured Clostridia bacterium | reverse complement strand
ATCTAAAACGCGGAACGGTCATGGGACTTATGGGCGAAAACGGCGCCGGCAAATCCACCATGATGAAGTGCCTATTCGGCACCTACCAAAAGGACGAGGGAAAAATTTATTTAAACGGAAAAGAGATCAGCTTTTCCGGACCTAAGGACGCCCTTGAAAACGGGATCGCTATGGTTCACCAGGAGCTCAACCAGTGCCTGGAGCGCAACGTCATAGACAATCTGTTCCTGGGGCGCTATCCCACCAACTCCATGGGGCTTGTCGACGAGAGCAGTATGAAGAAAAAGGCGGCCGAGCTGTCCCGCAAGCTGGGCATGACCGTGAACCTGAGTCAGCCCATGCGGAATATGTCTGTCTCCCAGCGGCAGATGTGCGAAATTGCCAAGGCAATTTCGTATAACTCCCAGGTAATCGTGTTGGATGAGCCCACCTCTTCCCTCACCGTGCAGGAGGTCGCCAAGCTCTTCGAAATGATGCGGATGCTGAAAGACCAGGGAATTTCGCTGATCTATATCTCCCACAAGATGGACGAAATTTTCGAGATCTGCGACGAGATTTCTGTGCTGCGGGACGGCAACCTGGTCATGACCAAGAACGCCAAAGACACCAACATGAACGAGCTGATCACCGCCATGGTGGGCCGCTCTCTGGAAAGCCGCTTTCCGCCGGTGGACAATACCCCGGGGGACACCGTCCTGTCGGTTCAGCACCTGTCCACAAAATTTGCCCCCCACCTTCAGGACGTCTCCTTCGACGTGCGGGAGGGCGAGATCTTCGGCCTGTACGGCCTGGTGGGCGCCGGACGCACCGAGCTGCTGGAGACTATCTTCGGTGTGCGCACCCGCGCCTCAGGGCGGGTTTATTTCAAAAACCGGCTGATGAATTTCAACAGCGCCAAAGAGGCCATTGAGCACGGCTTTGCCATGATTACCGAAGAGCGCAAGGCCAACGGCCTGTTTTTGAAATGCGATCTGACCTTTAATACCACCATCGCCAGCCTGGAACAGTACAAATCCGGTCCGGCCCTGTCTTACCCCAAAATGGTGAAGGCCACCAGCACGGAGATCAAAACCATGCATACCAAATGCATGGGGCCGGACGATATGATTTCCAGCCTGTCCGGCGGCAACCAGCAGAAGGTAATCTTCGGGAAGTGGCTGGAGCGGGAACCTCAAATTTTCATGATGGACGAACCCACCCGCGGCATCGACGTGGGCGCGAAGTATGAAATATACGAGCTCATCATCGAGATGGCCAAGCAAGGCAAAACGATCATCGTGGTTTCCTCGGAAATGCCCGAGATTTTAGGCATTACCAACCGAATCGGCGTTATGTCAAACGGCTATCTCTCCGGCATCGTCAATACGGCCGAGACTGATCAGGAAGAGCTTTTGCGCCTGAGCGCGAAACATCTGTAAGGGGGGAAATTACGTATGGCGGATAATATAAAGATTTTGACCGCGGAGCAGGAGAACCAGCTCCGCAAGCCCATCGACGACTACGTCGGCGGCATTCAGGAAAAGATCAACGACCTGCGCAAGGACGGAACCGACCGGGTCATTGAAATTCAAAGCGCCCTGGACAGCCTGAAGCGGGACCGTATCTACACTGCCCAGGAGAAAGAGGCCAAACGGGCCCAGCTTCAGAAAGAGCTGGAGCAGGCAAAGCAGGTGGAGGCCCAGCACAAGGATGAGGTCGCCAAGCTCATTGCCGACGCCGAGGGCTATCTGAAGGCAAACTATAATCACTATTTCCAGGCCGTAGAGGCCAGCTGCGCCCAGGAGAAGGTCCAGGCCCAGGCCAAGTATCAAGCCGCCGTGGAGCAGCTCAACAAGGACCACCAGGAGACGGTGGCCAAGCTGTCCGACGCCCAGGAGATCAAGGACGAGAAGTACGTCCATAAGAACCGGCTGTTCGACGCAAAGATGCAGCTGGCCAAGGACCTCCAGGACGCGAAGGACCGCCGTCACGCCGCCTTCGACCACCAGTATCACCTGATTGATCTGCTGCGTATGTCCAAGTTCACGTTCAGCGAATCCTTGCAGCAGCGGTGGGAAAACTACAATTACAACTTTAACATCCGCAACTTCCTGCTGCGCAACGGCCTGTACCTGGCCATCGCCGTGGTTTTCATCGCCATGTGTATCCTCGCCCCCACCGTCAAAAAGGTCGATCTGCTGACGATGAACAACATTCTGAACATCCTCCAGCAGGCCTCCTCCAGAATGTTCCTGGCCCTGGGCGTGGCCGGTCTTATCATGCTGGCCGGCACCGATCTGTCCATCGGCCGTATGATGGGCATGGGCATCACTGCCGCCACCATCGTGATGCACAAGGGCATCAACACCGGCGGCGTGTTCGGGTACATCTTCGACTTTACCGGTATGCCGGTGGTTGCGCGGGTGTTTTTGGCCCTGGTGGTATGTATTGTGCTGTGCACTATTTTTAGCACCATCGCCGGCTTCTTTACCGCCAAATTTAAGATGCACCCCTTTATTTCCACCATGTCCACTATGCTGATGATTTTCGGCCTGGCCACCTACTCCACCAAGGGCGTGTCTTTTGGCGGCATTGAGTCCGACATCCAGGGCATGATCATGCCTAAGCTGGGCGGCTTCCCCACCATCATCCTGTGGGCGCTGGCCGCTGTAGTTATCGTGTGGTTCATCTGGAACAAGACTACTTTCGGCAAAAACCTGTACGCCGTGGGCGGCAACCCTGAGGCGGCGGCTGTCTCCGGCATCTCGGTCTTCCGCGTCACGGTAGGCGCGTTTATCCTGGCCGGCATCCTCTACGGCTTTGGCTCCTGGCTGGAGTGCATTCGCATGTCCGGCTCCGGCTCGGCAGCCTACGGCCAGGGCTGGGAGATGGACGCCATCGCGGCCTGCGTCGTGGGCGGTGTGTCCTTCACCGGCGGCATCGGCAAGATCTCCGGCGTGGTGACGGGCGTGTTCATCTTCACCGCCCTGACCTACTCCCTGACCACGCTGGGCATTGACGCCAACCTGCAATTCGTAATCTCCGGCATCATCATCCTTGTCGCCGTCATGCTGGACTGCCTGAAGTACGTGCAGAAGAAGTAAGCGCATTTCGAAGGGCGTTTCCCGCCTAGACCTTGTTTGAAAACGGAAAACCAGCCGGATGGGTCAATCCCATTCGGCTGGTATGTTTATGTGGGGCTTTTGCATTGAACTGTATTCCGGGCGTCATGAAATGTTCAGCAGAACACTCAGATAATACCGCCGTCCGCTTTTTTCTGACAGCACTGCCCCGCGATATTTTTCTGCCACTGCTTGGATGCTGGAAAGCCCGGTTCCCGCTGGGGGGAGCGGTTCGTCTGAGCAGGTATTCTCAAAGGCCAGCATATAGAAATCTCCCTGCCGTTTTCCGTTGATGCGGATTTCCTTGAGCCCATCGCAGGAGCGGCAGGCGGCAATGGCATTGTCCAGGGCGTTGGCAAAAATGACACATAGGTCAAAATCATCAATTCCGCAGGGCCTGGGCAGGACCAGGGACACCTCCGCCGAAATTTCCTTTGCCAGTCCCAGCTTTTCCTCCAGCAGAATGTCTACCACCGGGTTTCCGGTCCGACAGGGAAAAGACAGGGCTTCCGAAACGGTCTCCAGCTTTTTCAGATATTTCCGGCCCTCCTCCAGTTTTCCGCTGCTGAGTAAGCCGTCTAATACGGATAGATGGTTTTTGACATCGTGGCGGAAGGATTTCGTCTGCTCATAGCGCGCCTGGGCCTCGGTGATGTAGAGCTTTTGCGTATGGACCGCCTGGGCCAAGGATTGCAGCGCGGCCTGGGCCTGAAAGCCTTGACAGAGGTGATGGTAGGCGTACAGGGTGCACAGTAGCGCCGCCAGCCCCATAACTTGCAGCAGCAGCAGCGTACTGTGCTTTCCAACCTCCTCCAGAGAAACCATGGGGGCAAAAAAGCTGTAGGCGGTCTGGAGGATATACAGCTCCGCGGCAAAGAAAAACAGTCCGGGAAACAATAGCAGACCAATATAAGGCGTCTGGCTGTCCTCCGTCCAGGCCAGGAGCTTCAGCACGGCATAATAGCAGCCAGCGCACAGCACAAAGAACAGGAGCTGTGCCGCCAAAAACA
>CANTDZ010000160.1 GCA_947652665.1 uncultured Clostridia bacterium | reverse complement strand
ACTATATGCGTCACTTTTTTACCATTGCGAAGAAAAAGAAGCCGTGCTATCCTGAAAAACAAAGCAGAACTCGAGTTGCACTGCAAACAACAAAACGCCCGGAGTATCAATAATTTACCCTTTTCCGGGCAAGCTGTTATTCATGGAGGTTTTTTTATGGCTAGCATTTCCTTTACGCACGTGAACAAAACCTATCCCGGGAACGTCACCATCGTGCCCGACCTGAATCTGGAGATTGCCGACAAGGAGTTTGTCATCCTGGTCGGGCCTTCCGGCTGCGGCAAGTCCACCACTCTGCGCATGATCGCCGGCTTGGAGGACATCACCAGCGGCGAGCTGCGCATTGGCGACCGGGTGGTCAACGACGTGGCCCCCAAAGACCGCGACATCGCTATGGTGTTCCAGAACTACGCCCTTTATCCCCACATGACCGTCTATAAGAACATCGCTTTCGGCCTGATGCAGAAGAAGGTGCCCAAGGACGAAATCGACAAGCGCGTCCACGAGGCCGCCCGGGCCCTGGACCTGGAGCATCTTCTCAACCGCAAGCCCAAGGAGCTTTCCGGCGGCCAGCGCCAGCGCGTGTCCCTGGGCCGCGCCATGGTGCGCAACCCCGCCGTCTTCCTTCTGGATGAGCCCCTCTCCAACCTGGACGCCAAGCTGCGCACCGGGATGCGTGCCGAGATCAGCCGCCTGCACAAGCGCCTGCAGACCACCTTTGTCTACGTTACCCACGACCAGACCGAGGCCATGACCATGGGCGACCGCATTGTGGTTATGAAGGAAGGCATCATCCAGCAGAACGACGCCCCCCAGGTGCTTTACGACTACCCCTGCAACCTGTTTGTGGCCGGGTTCATCGGCTCGCCCCAGATGAACTTCCTGGACGCCCAGGTGGGCGAGGACAACGGCCGCTACACCGTGACGGTCTGCGGCAGCACCATTGCCCTGCCCGAGCGCATGAACGAAGCCGTGGCTCCTTATAAGGGCAAAACCGTCACCTTGGGCATCCGGCCTGAAGACATCAAAGCCAGCGATGCCAGCGAAAACGTCCAGGGCGATCTGTCCTCCACTGTGGAGATTGCCGAGCTGATGGGCTCTGAAATCAGCCTGCACGTGGAGTGCCAGGGCAACCGGCTGGTCATCAGGGCTGCGCCGACTTTCCAGGGCCGCGAAGGTGATGCCGCTTCCCTGACTTTGAACCCGGAGAAGATCCACCTGTTCGACAAAGACACCGAGCAGGCCATCGCCCACTAAACCGCCCGGCATGGCGGCGCAAAACGGAAGCGGCCCAATCCATCCTGCGCCTCCCGACGAAGCCCTGGGGAGCCTGCTGGCCCTCACCGGCGCCCGGGTGCTCTCCCTGCCCGCTGGGGGCAGCTATACAGACTACGGCGGCGACGGGGATTACTGGTTCATCGGTTCCGCCCGGGGGAGCCTCACGGTGGACTCCCACTCTCAGTACACCATCCTCGACCCCGGCCAAGCGCTGGTGCTGTACCAGTGCGGCGCGTTCACGGTGGATTCGGTGGACGGGGGGCAGTATATGCTCGTCAAGCTTGTAGGCGAGCTGCCGGGGCGCCTGCTGGGCTCAAAGATGGAGGGCGGCCGCGCCTTCTTCCCCAAAAGCGGCCCGGCTGTGCAAAAGGCCGCCATGGCCCTCCGGGTGCTGGAGGAGGAATATCCCCCGATAGGCGCCTGCACGGCGTCCGGCCTGGCTTATTCTATGCTGATGGAGTTTTACAACGCCCCCGTGGCGCGGGCGGGGGAAGAAACCGGTTCCCGGCTTTCGCCGCTGGTGGAGGCTGCCGTGAGCATCATCCAGGAGGAATTTCCCTTCCTGGAGGGCGTCGACGAGCTGGCCCAGCGGCTGGAAGTCTCCAAAGCCCACCTGATCCGCACGTTCAGCCGCAAAGTGGGCCTATCCCCCGGGAAATACATAACCCGCACCAGGGTGGAATATGCCAAGCTCCTGCTGCAAGGGGACGAGGCGTCCATCACCTACGTGGCAGAGGCCAGCGGCTTTGCTAATGCCAATTACTTTGCCAAGGTATTCCATCGGGAGACGGGTATGTCCCCCAGCGAATACCTCCAGAGCGCCCAGGGGCAGGGAACGGATTTGGGTATACGGGCGCGGATTCGTATGGGTCAAATTGACTAATTTTTTTCTGTAAACTGTTGCATATTTACAAAAAACGCGGGATATATGCCCAAATGCGCTGTGACTTGCGTAAAATACGCTTATTCACACATTTTGGTATATTTTCGCAAAACGGCCCCATTTACACAAAGGGGGTGCTGTAGTATATTTATCTTGCACCTTAAAAAACTGTACTATACAAAGAGGAGGAGCAGCGCTATGAGAAAAACCTTACGCACGGCGGCAGCCTTGCTGCTGGTATTGGCGATCCTTTCGTCTCTGGCTGGATGCGGCGCGTCAGACGGGAAGCTCCATCTGACCTTCCAGATCTGGGACGTTGCCCAGCGCGACGGTATGCAGGCCATGTGCGACGCCTACACGGAAAACGTCGACCCCAACGTGGTCATCGACGTGCAGGTGACCAGCTGGGGCGAATACTGGACAAAGCTGGAAGCCGCCGCGGAAAGCAACACCACGCCCGACCTTTTCTGGATGCACACCGACCAAATACTCTACTATTCCGACTTCGGCATCCTGGCGGACGTGACCGACCTGTATGCGGACGAGGACCCGGACTACTACAAAAACCATTACAGCGAAATCTCCATTTCCAACGCCCAGGGCAGCGACGGCCGGATGTACGGCGTGCCCAAGGACAAGGACAACGTCTGCATGGTGTACAATAAGGAGATGTTCGATGCGGCCGGGGTAGCCTATCCGGACGAGTCCTGGACCTGGGACGACCTGACCGAGGCCAGCCAGAAAATCTTTGACGCCACCGGCAAATACGGCTACATGGCCTACAACGACGAGCAGCTGGGATACCACAACTTCGTCTACCAGGCCGGCGGCCAGATCCTGACCGATGACAAGCTCCACGGCGGCTTTGACCAGCAGGCCACCAAGGACGCGATCAAATTCTACGTAGACCTGCAGAAGAACGATTGGTGCCCCGACCAGGCTTACTTTGCGGAAACAAGCCCCGGCACCGCCTTCTTCTCCGAGATTGGGGCCATCTTCCTGGAGGGCAGCTGGAACCTGATGAGCGAAATGCAGAACTATCCCAACATGATGGGCAAATGGGACGTGGCCCCCCTGCCCGCCTGCCCCAACCCGGCAAGCGGTGACGGCCGGGCTACCATCTCCAACGGCCTGACTTATGCGACCGCCGCCCAAGGCAAGAATGTGGACGCGGCCCTGAAGGTCCTCAAGTATTTCGGTACGGAGGAGGCCCAGCGCATCCAAGGCGAATCCGGCGCGGCTATACCGGCCTATGAGGGCCTGGGCGACAGCTGGATCAGCGCCTTTGACCAGTTCGACTATGCCCTGGACCTGGACGTGATTATCGACCAGTTCGACACCTGCGTGCAGTACGTGAACAACGCCTCCCGCCGCAAGTGGAAGAGCAATGTGGTGGATATCATGACCAAGATCTACAGCGGGTCCACCGATATGGATGCCGGGTTTGCGGAAATCCAGGCTTTGATCGACAAAACCACCGCCGCAAGCCTGGCGGATGAATAAGGAGGGGAGCGCACGTGAAAATGAAATTAGGCAAGCTGTCGGCAGCGGCGCGCCGGGAGCAGTATTGGGGCTGGACCATGGTAGCCCCCACCATCATCGGCCTGCTGGTGCTGAACCTGTGGCCCTTCGTACAGACGCTCTATACCAGCTTCTGCGAGCACCTGGGCTTTGGCCATTATAAGTTTATTGGGCTTGACAATTACATCGAAATGTTCCAGCGCCCCGAGTTCTGGCGCGCTACCTGGAACACCATCTACTTTTGCATCCTCACGGTGCCCATTGGGCTGTTCCTGTCCCTGCTGGTGGCCATGCTCCTGAACGCCCGCATCCGGGCCAAGGGGTTCTTCCGGACCGTGTTCTTCCTGCCCATGGTCTGCGCGCCGGCCGCCATCACCATGGTGTGGCGCTGGATTTTTAACAGCGACTACGGCATTTTGAACCAGGCCTTTG
>CANTDZ010000159.1 GCA_947652665.1 uncultured Clostridia bacterium | reverse complement strand
GTAGTAAAATGAAATAGGCACTCTTGATTTACTACTTCCTGTACTACTTTCGAGGTCAAAACTGTGCGATTTTATGCCGCGATATGCCAAGATAAGAAGCAACAGAAAATACCGCAAAATACCTGCGATGCCCACAATATCAATACATTCAAGAGGTTTCAGGATATGACAAGGATTTTATTCGTCTGCCACGGCAATATCTGCCGCAGCCCCATGGCTGAGTTCGTTATGAAAGACCTGGTGGAAAAGGCCGGGCTTTCCGATAAATTCCAAATTGAGTCTGCCGCCACCAGCACGGAGGAACTAGGCAACCCCGTGTACCCGCCAGCACGGCGCAAGCTGAAAGAGCATGGCATTGATTGCTCTGGCAAGACCGCCCGTCAGATAACGAAAGCAGACTATGCCAAATTTGATTTGCTCGTCGGAATGGATAGTGCAAACATTAGAAATATGACCCGCATCTGTGGCGGCGACCCGGATGGAAAGATCCATCTTCTGTTAGAATACGCTGACAGGCCGGGCGATGTGGCTGACCCTTGGTACACACGCGATTTCGATGCGGCCTGGCGGGATATAGAGGCAGGCTGTAAAGGTTTGCTGGCGGAAAAATGGGCATAGAAAGGAGGCATTTCCGTGAAAAAGATAGCCGTTATCGGTAGCCTTAATATGGACTACGTTATAACCGTCCCCTCCATGCCCCAGGTAGGAGAAACGGTGCTCAGCACTGGTTTCTCGCTAGTGCCCGGCGGCAAGGGGGCTAACCAGGCGTATGCCGCAGGCCGGTTAGGCGGACAGGTCGTCATGCTGGGGGCGGTAGGGCAGGACAGCGCTGGGGACGCTTTGTGCCAAAGCCTTGCGTCTGCGGGGGTAGATGTCTCACGCATTAAGCATTGCGAGGGGCTGCCTACCGGGTCTGCGTTTATCCCGGTGGACGCGGAAGGGAACAATAGCATCCTCGTAGCCCAGGGAGCCAACGGGGCAGTGGACATCTCCTACATAAAGGAAAATCGGGATGTGTTGGAAAGCTGTGATATTGTCCTGCTGCAGCTTGAAATCCCGTTGGAAACCGTGGTGTTCGTAGCAAAAACCGCCAAAGAACTGGGCAAAACCGTTATCTTGGACCCAGCTCCTGCCCGGAGGGACATCCCGGAAGAACTGTATCGCTGTGTGGATTATTTGAAGCCCAATGAAACGGAACTGGCTATCCTGACAGACGGCCGCCCCGCAGAGTATTTGCGGAGTTCCGGGGTGAAAAATATAGTGGTGACTTTGGGTGAAAAGGGCGGCTTTCTGCTCACGGAGGACGGGCAAAATGAGCCTTTCCCGGCGGTCGAGGCCGTACAGGTAGTGGACACTACAGCGGCAGGCGACAGCTTCACCGGAGCCATGGCTGTGGCGCTGGCCCGGGGCGATTCGCTGAGGCAGGCGGTACGATTTGCCAGTACGGTAGCTGCCATCGTAGTGGCGCGCAAGGGCGCACAGACATCTATTCCCAGCTTGGATGAAATTACCACATAAAGCCTGGGGGAAGATTTTTGAGAGGAGCTGCACGATATGATTTTACCGCCGCAGGAAGTAGTCGGCCGCGCCGAGTCGCTGGGGGAAACGGGCCGCCGCTGGCTTGCCCATTTGGAAGAAATGGTGCATAATTTAGAAAAGCAGTGGGATATCACGGCCGATAAGCCGCTTTCTGGCGGAAGTCATGGCCTGGTTTGTCTCTGCGAAGGAAAGGACGGCGGTCAATATGTCCTTAAAATCGACGTGCCCGAAAGCCCCGACCCCACCGGTTTCCTCCGGGAAATAGCTGTACTGGAAGCGGCAGATGGACAGGGATATGCGAAATTGTTCGCCTATGACACAAAAGAACGCGCCTGCCTGTTGGAACGTTTGGGTCCGCCTTTGAGCCGCCTAGGTTTGCCGACAGAAGAACAGCTCCGTTTGATCTGTGGCACACTGCAGGCCGCTTGGGGAATCGAGGTAAGCGACCCAGGCCAGCTGGCCGACGGGCTTGAAACTATCGCATGGTTTCAGGCGCACTTGACTGGCAGCTGGGAGGAATTGGGCAAGCCCTGCCCCATAAGCGTGATCCGTCGCGGATTGGCTTGTTTGGAATCCAGGAGAGAAGCGCTGCATACCTCCTCCTGCGTCCCGGTCCATGGGGACGCCCATGCAAATAATACGCTGGCGTGTCCCGGTGGCGGGTTTAAATTTGTTGACCCAGACGGCCTCTATTATGAAAAGGCTCATGATCTGGGCGTCCTGATGCGCGAGTGGATAGATGACTATCGTTCAGACCCCGTGGGGGCCGCCTTACGGCGCTGCCGCTTTTTGCACGAGCAGACAGCGGTGCCCCAGCGCGCGATTTGGGACTGGGGCTATTTGCAGACGGCCTCCACGGGCCTTGTGCTGATGCGGATCGGCCAGCGGGAATATGGCAGGGCTATGTTGGATTTGGCCGGAGAGTGGGAAGCGCACTGGCAGAACTGGTAGGAGCCGGCACGGATAAGGATTGCCGCCCAGGAAAGCGGGATAAATTTAGGCGGGTCTTTCGGGCAAGGCAAAGACCGTTTTCCCGCTTACCCCTTCAACGTAGCAGTACGTAGAATCACACGATCTTCCACCCAGTTTTTCTCGTAATAGCTGGAGGCTTCAAATGTGTCGTTGACAGCTTCCATCTTTGCCCTCATCTTCTCCCGAAGCCCTTGGGCAATGTCTGCATAGGCGGGGTCACCTGCCAGGTTCGCCATCTGCAGAGGGTCGTTGAGATTGTCAAACAGCAGTTCCTTTCCATCCGCATGGTAGACTGCATAGGTGTACTGCTTGGTGCGGAAGGCCCGCCATTCATGGCCGTCTTCCCAAATGGCCGTAGCGCCGGTGCCCATCATCAGAGCACCATCCGGCTCCTCGCCGCCCTGTCCCAAAAGGCATCCGCTGCAATCGGTTCCTTCTGCCTCCTGGGGGATAGGAAGGTCCATCATAGAGAGAAGCGTGGGCATTAGATCCACGGTGTTGAGGCATATATCGCTATTGCCGCCGGTCAGCCCGTTTGAAGCGCTGCGGAGGAAAAACGGCACACGCACTGCTTCGTCGTAGAAAATGTTCTTAGCCCGCCTGCCATGGGCCCCAAACAGCTCGCCATGGTCTGATGTGAGTACGATGATGCTCTCCTCATCAAGGCCCATGCGCTTTATTGCAGCCATGAGCCTGCCTATGTTGTCATCCAAGTTTGCCACCATTGCATAGTAGACCCGCATCCACTCCGGCAGCTCACGGCGCTCCTGGGGGGACAGCTTGGCCCAGTCATCGGCGTAGGGGTCGTTTTCGGGCAGATAGTTTTCCGGCAGGGTGAACTCCGTATCCCGGAAACGGTCCAGATACTCGCCAGGAACATTCTCCGGCACCCACGGGTCATGGGGCGTGCCCAGGGATAAAAACAGTGCAAACGGCTTATTGCTGGCTTTCAAATCTTTTAGCCGCTCAATGGCCAAATCCGTCTGTGCATCCGGCTCATAGCCGGAAACATAGTGTTTTTCAGGGCTGTCCAGATGGTAATAGGCGGCAGCCCCATAATAGTTGTGATGGAAATTATACCCCATAAAGGTCCCGTCAAACCCTAAGCGGTCCGGGCCGGCAGGAATGTACGAATTTTTCGGGTCATAGTGGTTGCCCAGCTCTGCCGCGTACATATGCCACTTGCCAATGTATGCCGTTTCATACCCATTCTCGTTGAGCACGTGGGCAAAACAGCGATGGTTTGGGTTCATCCGAATTTCATTGATGACCATGCCGGTGCTGGTAGTGTATTTGCCGGTGAACAGCGTAGCGCGGTACGGCGCACATACCGGATGGCCCGAGACAGCATTGTCCACCTCCAGGCTCTGCCCAGCAAACGCATCGATATTCGGCGTCTGCGCCCGGGAATCCCCGTGGCAGCCCAAGCTGCTCCAGCGGAGCTGGTCAGCAAAAACATAAATCAAATTTGGCTTTTTCATATAGGGAATCGCACCTTCCTTTGCGGGTCTGTTGTCGCTACAAATTATAACAGTTTTTTTTCAAAAGTCAATGCGGATGATTTGAGAGAATTCGCACAGGATGGGACGTTCCTTGGCATGGCTCAACAGTTCCCGCGGTCT
>CANTDZ010000158.1 GCA_947652665.1 uncultured Clostridia bacterium | reverse complement strand
CTGCACGTGGCCCACACCTGCAACCTCAACTGCTCCTACTGCTTTGCCTCCCAGGGCAAATTCCACGGCGAACGGGCCCTGATGCCCTTTGAAGTGGGCAAGCGCGCCCTGGACTTCCTCATCGAAAACTCCGGCACCCGGCGCAACCTGGAGGTGGATTTCTTCGGCGGCGAGCCCCTGATGAACTGGGAGGTGGTCAAACAGCTGGTGGCCTACGCGCGCTCCATTGAAAAGGACGCGGGGAAAAACTTCCGGTTCACGCTGACCACCAACGGCATGGGCATCGACGACGACGTCATCGACTTTGCCAACCGCGAGATGCACAACGTGGTCCTGAGCCTAGATGGCCGCAAAGAGGTCCACGACCGCTTCCGGGTGGACTACCAGGGACGCGGCAGCTATGATACCATCGTGCCGAAATTCCAAAAGCTGGTGCAAGCCCGGGGCGGCCAGAATTATTATATGCGCGGCACCTTTACCCACGCAAACCCCGACTTTTTGCAGGACATCGACGCCATGCTGGACCTGGGCTTTGACCAGCTGAGCATGGAGCCCGTGGTCTGCGCGCCGGACGATCCCTCGGCCCTCACCGAGGCCGACAAGCCCATCGTCATGGAGCAGTACGAGAAGCTGGCCCAAAAGATGCTCCAGCGCCGCAAGGAGGGCCGGCCCTTTACCTTCTACCACTACATGATCGACCTGGAAAGCGGCCCCTGCATTTATAAGCGCATTTCCGGGTGCGGGTCGGGGACGGAGTACATGGCGGTCACCCCCTGGGGCGACCTGTACCCCTGCCACCAGTTTGTGGGGGACGAAAAGTTCCGACTGGGCAGCGTGTTCGAGGGGGTCACCAACCCCGCTATGCAGGAGGAGTTCCGCCACTGCAACGTCTACGCCCGGCCCGACTGCGCCGACTGCTGGGCCAAGCTCTACTGCGCCGGGGGCTGTGCCGCCAACGCTTACCACTCTACAGGGAGCATCAGCGGCACCTACCAATACGGCTGCGAGCTCTTCAAAAAGCGCATGGAGTGCGCCATCATGCTGAAAGCCGCCGAGGCCGCCCTATGACCACCCCCCTCTGCGATTTCATCGACCGCTACGCCGCCAGAGAAGCCGTGCGCCTGCACATGCCCGGCCACAAGGGCGCGTCCCTGACCGGCTGCGAGTGGGCCGACATCACCGAGATTGGCGGGGCCGATTCCCTCTACGCGCCCACGGGCATTATCCGGGAAAGCGAGCAAAATGCCGCCCGGCTCTTTGGCGCGGCCGACACCCTCTATTCCACCGAGGGCTCGTCCCAGTGCATACGCGCCATGGTCTATTTGGCCGCGCTGGCGTTTGGGGAGAAGTCCCCCGGCCGTCGCCCGGTAATCCTGGCGGGGCGCAACGCCCACAAAGCGTTCCTTACCGCCGCCGCTTTGGTGGACGTGGACGTCCAATGGCTGTACCCGGAAAACGAAACCTATAGCCTTTGCCGCTGCGCCCTCTCCCCTGCCGGCCTGCAGGCGGCTTTGGAGCGCACGCCGGAGGTGGCGGCGGTCTATGTCACCAGCCCGGATTACCTGGGAAATTGTGCCGACATCGCCGCCCTGGCCCAATGCGCCCACCAACACGGCGTGCCCTTGCTGGTCGACAACGCCCACGGGGCCTATCAGGCCTTTTTGCAAAAAAATCAACACCCCATGGCCCTGGGGGCCGACCTCTGCTGCGACAGCGCCCACAAGACCCTGCCGGTGCTCACAGGCGGGGCTTACCTGCATTTGGCCGGGCGCGCACCTGAAATGTTCCGCCAGCGCGCCCGGGGGGCTATGGCCTTGTTTGGATCCACGAGCCCCTCGTATCTCACCCTGCGCTCCCTGGACCGGGCGAACCTCTACCTGGCCGACGGCTATCCGGAAAAGCTGCAAAAAACGCTGGACAGGCTGGCGGCGCTCCGAAAGCGGCTGGAGGCGGGCGGCTGGGCCTTTGCAGGGGACGAGCCCCTGAAGCTCACCCTGGACGCCAAAAACCACGGCTGCACGGGGCTGGAACTGGGGGCCTATTTAGAGTCCCAAGGCATCGTGTATGAGTACGCAGACCCGGACTTCCTGGTGCTCATGCCCACGCCGGAAAACCCGGAGCGCGACCTGGCTCGATTAGAAAATGCCCTCTTAAAATGGGAAAAACGTCCTGCCCTTCCAGACGCGCTGCCGCCTTTTCAGCCGCCCAAAGCCGTTATGTCTATCCGGGAAGCCCTGTTCTCCCCCTGCGAGGCCGTGTCCGTCCGGGACGCCGTGGGGCGTATTGCCGCATCCCCAGCGGCTGCGTGCCCGCCGGCCGTCTCGCCTGTGGTGCCGGGGGAAGTCCTCACTGCCGATGCCGTACAGGCCTATCTGTATTACGGGATAGAAAGCGTGGAGGTCGTAACAGGCCGGGAAGCTGTAGATTGATTTCCTTGTGCGAATCCAGTATAATAGAAGAAAAGAATTCAGCACAGGAGGAATTGTTATGGAAGTCAAAAACTGGAGCTATGAAGAATTCCCCGAGTTCGACCAGCCCGTGGAGGGCGCGCACGTGGTGGACACCACCGGGGAGGAGCTGGGGGCCAGCTACACCCACGACGTGGAGTACGCCTGCGTGGACGGCATCCCCCTGCGTTTGCAGATTTTAGTGCCTAATCGGCGCAACCGTCTTTTTATGCCCTTTGCCGAGGAGCAGTCCTTTGCGTTGCCGTGCTTTGTGTACGTGCAGGGGTCGGCCTGGCGGGAGCAGTATCTGTACGGCAACCTCTGCCAGCTGGGGAAGCTCTGCGTCCGAGGCTATGTGTGCGCTATCGTGGAGTACCGCCACTCCGGGTTGGCGGCGTTCCCGGCCCAGGCCGTGGACGCCCGCAACGCCGTGCGGTTCCTAAAAGCTAATGCGAAAAAATACGGCATCGACCCCAGCCGCATGGTTTTGGCCGGGGACTCCTCCGGCGGCCACACCTCCATCTGGGCCGGCCTCCTTCAGGACGATGACGGGCCCGAAAACCTCTTCCCCGGCGTCTCCGCCCAGGTGCGGGGGCTCATCAGCTACTATGGAGCCGTCAGCGCCATGGCGGAGGACAGCTTCCCCACGACTGTCAACCACCATCAGCCTGACAGCCCCGAGGGCCAGCTGATGGGTGGGGCCGATATGCGCCAAAACCCCGAGCTGCGTCAGGCCCTTTCCGCAGAGTGCCATATTGGCCCCGACGCCCCCAACGTGCCTGTACTGCTGTTCCACGGCACGAAAGACCGCATCGTCAACACTGCAGGCAGCGTGCGGCTTTATGAAGCTTTGAAGGCCGCTGGCAAGGATGCGTCCCTCTACCTGCTTAAAGGCGCGGATCACGGCGGCCCCGAGTTCTGGAGCGACGCCGTGCTGGACATCGTCGACCCGTTCTGCCAGCGGTGTTTTGCATAAATTCTCCTGACAGCAAAAGGCCCCCTCCGGGTGGAGGGGGTTTTTGTTGTGCTATTCGTTCATATTAATCTCCGCTTTACCCTGCACCTTCTTCGCGCAGGTCTCCGCCGAAATGCTGGTGGAATCATAATACTCGATCAAGTCTGACTGGATGATACTAAGCAAGCTATAGAGATTCGTTCGGGACACATTCACCTTGTCCAATGCAGTCTCACACTTTTCCAGCAGGGCCTCATCGGTAACGCCGTAGAGCTCGGCATAAGTACGCATATTTTTCTTGTTCAGCGGGAAATATCCATACACGGTTATGTCTACGCCTTCGGTCTCATATTGTTGGGAATACTGCTCCGGATTTTCTACTGGCATGAGGCAGAACTTGATAAATTCCCAGGCCAGCGCCGGGTTTTCACAGGATACTGGCACGGACATGGTAAAACTGGGGCTCATAACCACATTGCCTTGGCCGGACGCCAACACCAGCGGACCCACACAGCCTTCCGCCGATAGGCCTCTGCTTAGATAGGCTGCACTCATAAAGACAAGACTCTGGTCGCCGTTTAGTGCTTCTGTGCCGAATTCTTCCAAATGGCCTAAAGCCCGGGCACCCTCAGCCGACTTTGTCTGAGTGCAAATGCCGTTCTTTGTTTCCTCTAAAAATTGCCTGTATATATCGCCCATCAAACATATCCCTTCCCGAATCCACATAAACTT
>CANTDZ010000157.1 GCA_947652665.1 uncultured Clostridia bacterium | reverse complement strand
ACATAAAACTTTTTTGGACAAAAAGTCGAAAAATATCGTTTCATGAAATTTTCGTGAAATATCTCTTTACTTTTCACACTGCCTTTGCTATCATAAAGGCAGATGAAACATTTCATGCACCCCGGGAGGTACTGCCTATGAAAAAAAATATGCCTACCATGAAGGATATCGCCAAAGAAGCCGGCGTGGCTCTGGGAACGGTCTCCAAGGTCATAAACGGCCTGCCCGTAGGCGAAAGCTACCGCCTGCGCGTAGAAGCCGCTGTGAAAAAGCTGGGCTACCAGGTCAACCAGTACGCCCGGGGCCTGCGGTCGGACAAGACTTATACCGCCGCCCTCATCCTCCCCGGGGTGAACCACCCCTACTTTGCGGGCCTGGCCCAGCATGTGTGCGAGTCTCTGGCCCGCCGCCAATATCGGATGCTCCTGTACCTGACGGGCTCCCAGCCGGAGGTAGAACAGGCGTGCGTGCACATGGTGCGCCAGAACAAAGCCGATGGCATCATCGGCCTGACCTACAACCCGGAGCTGGAGGTGCCCGAGGGCATCCCCTTTGTGAGCATTGACCGGTGTTTCCGGCCGGACATTCCCTGCGTGTCCTCCGACAACTATAACGGGGGCCGTATGGCGGCGGAAAAGCTGCTGGAGCTGGGGTGCACATCCTTGGGATTCCTGCGGGTCGGCTCTCCCCTGCCCGGCGAGGCCGACAAACGCCGGGACGGTTTTAAGGCCCTGTGTGAAAGCCGGGGCGCGGCTTACGAGGAGCTGTGGCTCAACGACGGCACCCCACTGGATGTAATTTCCGATTTCCTGCAAAAGCGCAAGACCGAAGCCGGTTTCTCCTTGGACGGCCTTTTCTGCTGCACAGACCTACTGGCGTGGCAAGTGCAGAACCTTTTGGCGCAAATGGACGTGGACGTGCCCAGAGACGTGCAGCTTATCGGCTTTGACGGCATCCAGCGTTTTGGGGACCAGGGGTATTACTGTTCCACCATCGCCCAGCCCATCCCCCAGCTGGCGGAAGCCTGCGTGTCGCTTCTGCTGGACAAGGGCGACGCCATGAAGCCCTCCCTCACCTGTCTGCCCGTGCGCTACCAGCCGGGCGGCACGACGCGGGATTGAGGAGGGACACATGGCAAGCGAATACCTGAAATGGAAATATAAAGACGTACAGCCCGAAGCCAAAACAGAGCTGACCCCTTCCCAGCGCCGCCGCAACTGGTGGTACTACCACAAATGGTGGGTGGTAGGCGGGGCGCTGCTTTTGCTGGCGGTATGCACCTTTGCCTGGGGCAAGGTGCAGGACTGGCAGAACCGGCCTGATTACCAAGTGGCCTACGTGGGCACGTCCTATTTAGACGAGGACACCGCCCAGGGATGGGAAAAAACTTTCGCCGCTTTAGCAGAGGACGCGGACGGCAACGGCAAGACCATAGTGCGGCTGAACCAATATGTGTTCCCACCCGATGACCCAGAGGGGAGCGCTTCTGCCAGCGTGCTGCTCATGAGCGACCTTTTGGACTGTGAAAGCTACTTCTTTTTGCTGGAGGACCCGGAGGGATTCCAGGAATCTTACGAGGTGCTTCAACCCGGGGACGGGGAAGCCCTGCCGTGGCTGGACACGGAGCTCACCCTAACCCGCCGGGGCTTTTGGAATGAAAAAACCACAGCCAACCCCGAAGCCTGCGGAGGGCTGTGGGAGAAACTCAAGGAGGGGACGGGAAAATGAAAAAGAAGGCAATCATCTTTGCGCTGCTGGTTTTATTCACGCTGGGAGGGTGCTCCCTGCCGCCGCCCGGCGCCGCAGACGGCAGCCCGTGGGACGAAAGCTGGATTACTGTCGGCAATGTAATAGGCGTGGACACCCCGGAGGGTCTGACGCCCCGGGAGAACATCGACACCCTGGCGGCAAACGAATTGTATTATGCCACGTGGTCTATGGGCGAGGGCGTGACCACTGGGGAGGGCGAAGAAGAAATCACCGTCTATCCGGCGCAGGTATATCTGCTTTTGCAGGGTTATGAGACGGTAGAAGAAGCCCAAGACGGCACAGGCGAATGGCTGGGCCTTGCGAAAGCGCAGTATACAATAGACGATATTCAGGATGCCGCATACAACGGGCAGGAATTTACAGTGGTCACCCACACGGGGGATGCGTCGGCCTTTGGAACGTATGGGAACTATGCCATCAGTGTAGAAATTTCCTGTCAGGCTGGCTTTGACGGGGACGCCCTTGCCATCCTGTCCGATTTCCTGGAGCACTGCCACTATGCCGCATGATAAGGAGGCTTTTTTATGGGACTGTTTGTACCGGATGACCCGCACATAGACGAATCCAAACGCCAGACCGGCTTTTACCGTTACCGGCAGCTTTTGTCGGTGCGGTTTGCGGGCTGGTGGCAGGTGGGCCTGCTGACCCTGCTGGGCTTCATGCCCCTTACGGCAGGGGTGGCTTTTGCGGTGATGTCCAGCAGTGTGCTGGTACTGCTGCCGTGCTCCTTCTTAGGCGGGGTGGTTGCCGGGCCGTTTTTAGCCGGGCTGTATGACGCCATCCTGCTGGGCCTGCGCGACGACCCTCTGCCCTGGCGGGAACGCTATGCCCGCTCCTGGCGGCAGAACTGGAAAGGGAGCCTGCTGCCCGGCGGCGTGCTGGGCCTGCTGCTGGGGATTTACGCGTTCATGGCCATGCTGTTCTGGTGGGCTGAGGTTCCGCCCTCTTGGGGGACCTTGGCGCTGTACCTGTTCTCCCTGCTGGTGGTGCTGCTGGTCAACACAATTTATTGGCCCCAGCTGGTGCTGTTCCGGCAAAAAACCTCCATCCGCCTGCGCAACTGCCTGCTGTTCACCATCAAATACTTTTGGCGTGTGCTGGGAGCTGCGCTCTTGCAGATGGGGTATCTTGCAATCCTCGTCCTGTTCGCCCCTTGGACACTGGTACTGCTGGTCATAACCGGGATATGGTACATCTTGTTTTTGGCCCTGCTCCTGATTTACGACCAGTTGGATGAGGCGTTTGAAATCGAAACTCTTTATGGAAAGGCAGATAAATAAAATGGAAACAAAATTTGATGTAGTTGCTTTAGGTGAGCTTTTGATAGATTTTACGGAAAACGGCCTGAGCGCACAGGGGAATCCAATTTTTGAGGCGAACCCCGGCGGCGCCCCCTGCAATGTACTGGCTATGCTGAAAAAGCTGGGGCGCAGCTGTGCTTTTGTGGGCAAGGTCGGGAAAGATATGTTCGGGCAGCTCCTGAAAACAACAGCGGAGGATGCCGGCATTTGCATGGACTATCTTGCCATAGACAGCGACGCCCGTACAACCCTGGCCTTTGTCAAGACCGCCGATAACGGTGACCGGGACTTTTCTTTCTTCCGCAATCCCGGCGCAGACATGATGCTTACAGAAGCCGAGATACCCGGTAAGGTTATCGAAAGCAGCCGGATTTTTCATTTTGGTACTCTCTCTATGACCCACGAAAAGGTCCGCTCGGCCACCAAGCGGGCTATCGAGTCTGCCAAAGCAGGCGGCACATGGATTTCCTTTGACCCCAATCTTCGCCCGCCCCTATGGGAAAATTTGGAAATTGCCCGCGAACAAATCGCATACGGGCTGAGCAAATGCGATATCTTGAAGATTGCAGACAATGAACTGGAATTTATGACAGGGGAAGCAGACTTTGATAAAGGCGCTGCCATCCTGCGGGAACAATACCCCAACATCCGCTTGTTGAATGTAACCGCCGGGCCGGGAGGCAGTTTTTCCTATTACAAGGACCTGCGTGTGTTCCAGCCAGCTTTTCAGTTAGGCGGCACCATTGAAACTACCGGGGCCGGAGACACTTTCTGCGCCTGCGTCCTGGATTTTGTCCTGACACACGGACTGGATAATCTGGAAGAAAAGGATCTACGGGAAATGCTGCAATTTGCAAACGCAGCCGCTTACCTGGTGACAACAAAGAGAGGCGCCATCCGTTCTATGCCAGAGCACGAGCAGGTAGAAGCCCTGATACAGCAATAAGGGAAATACCTCCAGAAAAAAAAGGCCGCGCCCACCCATCTTTCAAGATTCATGCATTCCCTTATGATTTTTTCTTCCAGATTATCCAGTCCGTGTGTCAGGACAAAATCCATATTTTCAT
>CANTDZ010000156.1 GCA_947652665.1 uncultured Clostridia bacterium | reverse complement strand
AATAGAATCCAAGGGCAGGATTCTATTGTCTAGTATAAAGGATAACGCGGCAAGGAGATATTCAAAAATTCGTGATTTGGTTCAAAAATTCGTTGGACTTTGAAAACATTTCCTTTTTGAGAAAAAATCGGGCTTTTTATGCCTTTCGCCCCTGCATCTTTTGTGTCATACTATAATTATGAATATATCAATTCCATGCAAGGAGGACATGCCATGACATTTGACAAAGACTTTTTTATAGGCGCGGCAACAGCGGCCCATCAGGTGGAAGGCAACAACATCCACAGTGACTACTGGGTTCAGGAGCATATGGTACATACGGACTTTTTAGAGCCCAGCGGCGATGCTGTGGATCACTATCACCGCTATGAGGAAGACATCCGCCTGATGGCGCAGGCAGGGCTGAACGCTTACCGTTTCTCCATCGAATGGGCCCGCATCGAGCCGGAGGAGGGACAGTTCGATGAGACAGAAATCGACCACTACAGAGACGTCATTACCGTCTGCCGCAAAAACGGCCTGGAGCCCGTGGTCACACTCCATCATTTCACCAGTCCGAAATGGCTGATTTCCAAAGGCGGCTGGGAATCCGATGAGACCCCCGGCTATTTTGCCCGCTACACCCGCTATGTGACGGAGCGCCTGGGAGATGACCTGCGCTATGTCTGCACCATCAATGAGGCCAATATGGGCATACAGGTAGCTGCTATTGCAAAGCGCTATATGCAGCAGATGATGACCAAGATGCAGGCCGGCAAGGCAAAGGACACAACGGTGCAGATGGGTCTGAACCTGGAGAAAATGATGGCCAACCAGAAAGCCGCGGAAGCCGAGCGCATGGAACTCTTCGGCGTCCCCAAGACGGAGTGCTTCACCAGCCCCCGGACACCCCACGGCGACGAAATCGTCATGGAGGCTCACAAGGCGGCACGAGCCGTCATCCGCGAACTGGCTCCCCACATTCAGGTAGGGCTGACCTTAAGCCTCCACGATATCCAGGCCCTGCCCGGCGGCGAAGAGAAAGCCGCAAAGGAATGGGACGAGGAATTCCTCCATTATCTGCCTGCCATAGAAGACGATGATTTTCTTGGCGTACAGAACTATACGCGCACCCGTATAGATGCCTCCGGCACACTGCCTGCCCCGGAGGGCGCGGAACTGACCCAGATGGACTATGAGTTCTATCCGGAAGCTCTTGCAAACGTCATCCGCCGGGTGGCAAAGGATTTCAGGAAAGACCTGTTGGTGACCGAGAACGGCATCGCCACCGCGGACGACACCCGCCGGATGGCTTTCATCCAGACCGCCTTAAGCGGCGTAAAATCCTGCCTGGAGGAGGGTCTGCCCGTAAAAGGCTACTTCTACTGGAGCCTGCTGGACAATTTCGAATGGCAGAAAGGCTACTCCATGACTTTCGGCCTGGTGGCCGTGGACAGAACCACCCAGACCAGGCATCCCAAGGAGAGTCTGAATTGCCTGGGAAGCCTGCGGGGTTAGGCAAAAATCCCCCAGACGCAAAGCAGGCAGAACCGCTGCGGCTTCCACTTGGCAAATATCTGCCATCTGTCCAAAGCAGATACAAAGTTTCCTGCAACTGCCAAACAACAGAATCGAAAGGATACTCTTCTATGAAAAACACATATTTCTGCAACCCGCTGAACTTCACCTACCAGTACCAATTTAACCAAAAAGAGGGCGGCTTCTCCCTGAACCGGGAGGCCGCCGACCCCTCCATGATCCTCTTTAAGGACAGATACTATATCTTCCCCAGCATGACCCGGGGATTCTTAGTCAGCGAAGACATGGTGAACTGGCAGCAGTGCCCGCTCACAGGCGTTCCCCTGTACGATTACGCCCCGGATGTGCGGGTTATAGGGGACTGGATGTACTTCTGTGCCAGCCACAAGGGAGGGGTCTGCGATTTCTACCGCACCAAAGACCCGGAAAGCGGCGTGTTTGAGAAAATCCCAGGCACTTTCGACTTCTGGGATCCCAATCTCTTCCTGGACGATGACGGGAGGCTGTACTTCTACTGGGGCTGCAGCAACATGACTCCCATCTGGGGCGTGGAGCTGGATCCCGAGACCATGGAGCGAAAAGGCGAGCCCGTGGCATTGATCGACAACCATAAAACCGAATACGGCTACGAACGTAACGGCGAGGAGCACCACTATGACCCGACATCCAACCATATCGTACAGCTTCTGAAAGAGCAGATTGCCAAGACCTCCGGCTGCCGCCCAGAAGACGTGACGGATATCACCCCTGCTATCGAAGCCACGCCGGAGAACTACCGGCCCCTGCTTCGGGCCGCCCTGTCCGACAATCCCTACATTGAGGGTGCATGGATGACCAAACATGACGGCAAGTATTACCTGCAGTACGCCGCCCCCGGCACCCAGTACAATATCTACAATGACGGTGTCTGTGTAGGCGAAAGCCCCCTGGGACCTTTCACGGCCTGCCCCAATAACCCCTACTCCTACTCCCCGGGCGGCTTCCTGCCCGGCGCGGGCCACGGTTCCACCATGGAAGACAAGCAGGGGAACTGGTGGCATACCAGCACCATGCGCATCTCCAAAAATCATCAGTTCGAGCGCCGGATCGGCATCTGGCCCGCGGGCTTTGACGCAGACGGGGAGCTGTTCTGCAACCAGCGCTACGGCGACTGGCCCCAGCTTGTCACAGGAAAAGCCCAGGATCCCTGGGCGCCCCCGGAGTGGATGCTCTTAAGCTACGGAAAGACTGCCACCGCCAGTAGCTGCGAGTGTCCGGAAAAAGATGCCTCCCGCGTAGTGGACGAAAATGTCCAGACCTGGTGGAAAGCCGCAGGGGACGATGCCACGCCCTGGCTTATGGTGGACTTGGGGCAGTGCCGCAGGGTACACGCGGTACAGATCAATTTCGCGGACGACGTGGAGCTGGTCACCGAGCTGCCCCAGGGAGCGGAGCTTACGGGAGACCCCGGCCGGGGCCGCTATATCGAGGAGCGCGCTTTCACCACAAGATGGTTTCTGGAGACCAGCACGGACGGCGAGCACTGGTTCGAGCTGGAGGACTGGCGAAATACGGACACAGACCTGCCCCATAACCTGATAGTCTGGGAGGACGGTATCCCGGCGACCTATATACGTCTTACCATAATCGACACTGCCTACCACAAACCACCCTGCATCAGCGGCCTGCGGGTGTTCGGCAGAGGCTGCGGCAATGCTCCCGACCCTGTGACTGAAGTGGAGGCCACCCGCTTAGACGGCATGTCCATGAATGTTGCCTGGAAAGAGGTCTCCTCATCGAATGAGATTGCTTCCTGGAATAAGGCTGCCACAGGTTACGAGGTGCTCTGGGGCCATACGCCCGAGAAGCTCTACCACAGCTACCGGGTATTCGACAGGAACCAGGTGGAGATACGTGCTCTCATGTCAAACGTGGAACGATATTACGTCCGCATTGATGCCTTTAATGAATGCGGCATCACTGAGGGCAAGGTCTTCCCCGTGGATGCCGCTGTGTAAAAGGCTATGGACGCGTAAAGTTAAAAAATTGGCACTCCATTCGGGTTCGGTCTCCGTTTTGGCAGAAAAAACTGGTTCGCAAAAGGGCTCCGGCATACACCGGAACCCTTTTCCTTTTTTCTTATTCCTCAATTTCATGAACCAGCTTTGACTTCTCTGGCTGGTTTCACGATTGGACACGAATTTTACCATGTTATCCAACTTGTATCCTTGATCGTCCCATCTGTATTGTACTCAGTGACTTTCATTGATTTTCCGTCATCAGAGTATTCCTGTGTGCTGCTGATTATTCCATCCGCGTTATACCTAGTAATTTTTGTTAATTTACCGGTACTGTCATATTCATATATATCTGTGCCATTGATTGTTCCATCCGCATTATAATAGGTGGTTTTTACCACATGGCCAGTACTGTCGTATTCATCTGCGCGATAAATCGTTCCATCCGCATTATACCTAGTACTTTTTATTCGGTTGCCAGCGCTGTCATATTCATATTCATTTATAGACCTAATGGTCCCATCCGCATTATAATAAGTCATTTTGCTTTTTATCAGATTGCCAGCACTATCATATTCATATTCATTTATATCGCTGATCGTTCCATCCGCATTATAAGCGGTGGTTTTTATTTGGTTGCCGGTACT
>CANTDZ010000155.1 GCA_947652665.1 uncultured Clostridia bacterium | reverse complement strand
CGAGGGTCAGGGTGCAGTGAAACCCTCATTGATATGAAGGATGTTGCTGCTGATGATGCTCAGTTATTGGATAAGGCTATTGCAAAATTGACTCAGCAGGATAATGGTTGGTTCCGTCTGGAGTCCAAGGCCTCTGGCAAGCTTACCGCTGTTGAGACCAAGAACTATGCAGGCACAGGCGATTTGAAGACGTTTGATGGTTTGAAGTCCAACTTCAAGCTCCAGCAGAAAACCGAGCTGACTGCCGCTGAAAAGGATGCCGCTGCCGCCGCTGCTGCCAAGGGCCTGACTCTGCAGATTGGTGATACCAGCGATGGCTTTAACCAGTTGAAGGTCAACGTGGGTGACATGCATGTTGGCGCTATGTATGGCTTGGAGCGCAATTCCGACGGCACCTTGAAGAAAGATGCTGCCGGCAATACTATCAAGACTAATGACACGATTGCCAATATCGACATCAGCACCCGCGAGGGCGCTTCCAAGGCTATCAATACAATCAAGGACGCTATCAACTACGTTTCCGGTATCCGCGGTGACTTGGGCGCAACCCAGAACCGTTTGGAGCACACCGCCAACAACCTGAGCGTCATGGCTGAGAATATCCAGGACGCCGAGTCCACCATCCGCGACACAGACGTGGCCGAAGAGATGATGGCTTACACCAAGAACAACATCCTCATCCAGAGCGCACAGGCTATGCTGGCCCAGGCCAATGCTGTGCCCCAGGGCGTGCTGCAGCTCCTCGGCTAATCTGGCTGATTGTTGTTTTGGCAAATCGAACACGCATGAACGGGAGGGCGGGCTTCGGCTCGCCCTTTCTTTATGATAAACGTGAAAGGCGGTGGCCTTATGGCCGAGAAAAGCATATATGTGCGCACAGCGCTCATGCCCCTTTATTACAAGGAATTCCACTGCATCATGGGGGCTTGTCAGGACAACTGCTGCGATGATGGATGGCGTATCGAATTCGACAAAAAAGATTATCTCAAGGTTAAACAAGCAGTGCAAAGCCCAGAACTCAAGGCGAGGATGGCTCAAAGCATGCGCCGCCTGCACAAGCGCGAACATGATGGGCAATACGCGGAGTTTTGTGTCACCCAGGCAGGACGCTGTGCTTTCCACACAGAGGACGGCCTATGCCGCCTGCAGGCAGAGTGCGGAGCAGAAGCATTACCGGAGGTATGCCAAGTCTTTCCACGCCAAAAAGTAAACACCCCCGCAGGGCAGGAACTTTCGCTTTCTACCGCCTGCGAGGGTGTGCTGGGCTTGTTATGGGACCATCCAGAAGGAATAGTTTTTTTAGAGGAGCCGCTACCGGAGAAGGAATGGGTGCAGATGTTGCCCTCGTCCTCGGCGTCCAGCCGATTTGCCGATATTCGTGCCTTGTGCATCGACGTCATGCAACAGCAAACTCTGAAGCTGCCCCACAGACTTTTACTTCTGGGCATATTGGTGCAGCAGTTGCAGTCGGCCGACTGGGAGGAGGAAGGCGTATTTGATCGCTGGCTTGCACGGGGTCGGCGAACGGTTAGCACCCCGCCCAATGACTTGGAGGCAATGCCCACAAACCAGAGAATTTTTATCAGCCATAATCTGCGCGTCCTCGTGCGCTTGCTTACCACCCATTATGCGGATACCGTGCGAGAGCTGATGGAGGCTGTAGGGGGTAAAAATGCGTCGGAAGTGCAGGATATAAGGCGTTTTAAGGTAAATGCCGCACACTATCAAGAACTGGAGGACAGATTGGATAGTTTGCTGGGCCATTCTGAAATCTTTTTTGAAAATCTGATAGTAACGCAGGCGTTTCGCCTGCTGTTTCCCACACTGACAAACCCGGAAGAGCTCTGGCAAAGTTATATGAACCTGTGTACGTTATATAGTTTTTTCCGTTTCTGTGCTGTGTGCGCCATGGATAAAGAGGCAACGCGGGAGCGTCTGTTCCATATCTTGGTCATGGCAAGCCGTTCCTTGCTCCACAGCCCGGGCAGGCGGGAGGTATTGCGGGATGAACTTCTCCAGAACGACAGTGCCACCCTGGCCCATATGGCCATCCTCTTGGGTGGATAAGCAAAAGCCTACCGGCAGGTAGGCTTTCTTGCTGTCTTCATTCAATTTCTATAAGCCTAACCTTCCTCAGCCGTATTAATCCGGATAAAAGTTCAGTTTCGCATCAGCACAAACCATCGCCCTTCATCCTCAAACAAAAACGTCTCCTTACCTTTCACCACAATCGTATACCGCAAGGCAATCTCGTGGGTGGTGGCATCCTTCGTCCTCCCCACCTTCTTTACTTCCTCAATATCATATTGTGGCCCCGCCGCAAAGGTGATGGTCTGCGGTCGGACGCTCCCATCAATACGGTGGGTAGCCAACACCTCCACATACTGTTTTCTACGGCTCTCCCTCAGTTTCTCCATGCTCGAACACCTCGCCTTGCAAGTCGTAAATGTCCATAAATGGGATAAAAGCGTCTGTCAGCACCAAAGCTTGGCTCTCCACATCGACAGCCTCTACCCACCCCGTCTCTGTGACATAGCTACCCACTTCATAGTCCCCGATGCGTTTCTGCAAGCTGAAATAGGTAACGGTCACAGAATCGCCAGCAGAAAGCCGCCGCAGCTTATCCTCTAAAACCAACTGCATATCATCTGATAATTCGGCCCTCGGCATGAGGGCCCTTTCCTTTGCCTTAGTGAGCACAGCCATGTCAAAGCCACGCAGAGCAGCAAAGGGTGCGAAAATCTTTGCCCGGTTGCCCAAGTCCATCTTCGGGCGGTTGGATACGGGACGTTCTTTATGCAGAATATCATTATATCGGTTCAAGCACGATGCCCCCCTATTTGTCGATTCCTCTCCAGCGTTGTCGCGCCATCCAGTAAATCGTAGCATTTGAAAACCGAGCTTTTCCCAAAACGGTTCTGTATGCCCAAAGTTGCCTTGACCAGTGCGATTTCCCGTTCCTCCGCCGAGTTATCCACAAAGAACCCAAGCTGCGGCGGAACCTCATCCTTGTCCACCAGACGGATAGCTGAAACCCACAATTTCCGGGAGGACAGGCGCTTGTCAATAATTCTCTCAAACAAATCCATAGTCGCTTTCATGATGCGGGAAGGGCTGGCGGTGGGCCCGCCCAGCTTCACCGTACCGTGGGCAGACACGGGCACCTTTTTCCCGTAGTAGTTGATTTTTGTAGGCCCGGAGTAATTGCCGTCCGCCGTGTTTTTCCAATCGTAGCTGATGTGCAGCACGATACCCTCTGCCAGCATATCTGTAGCAATCAGGCGGTGGGTAAGGGATTCGGTCATTTCCCGGATAACGATTTTGGTTTTTTCATAGTCATATCCGCACTTGAGGGCCTGCCCCTCATTGTAGGACTTCGTGTCCGATTTGTAGTTTTTAATATGCTCCATCCGTACGGGTTCAATCCCAAAGCAGTGATCAATCAAAATTTCCGCATCCACACCAAACTCGTGGAACAGCAAATCCTCATGGGTCAGGCTCAGTCTGGCGAGGTCGCCCATGGTGCGCACGGCATACTTGGCAAGCCGGTTTGCCGTGCCGCCTGCTATCATCCAGAAGTCCGTCAGCGGCTCGTGGTCCCATAGTTTTTCTCGGAAACTTATCTCGTCCAACTCGGCGATGCGCACACCATCCTTGTCTGCCGGGACGTGTTTTGCTTCTATGTCCATGGCGATTTTCGCCAGATAAAGATTCGTACCGATACCTGCCGTGGCGGTTATTCCCGTGGTAGCCAGCACGTCCCGCACGATTGTCATGACCAGCTCGTGGGCGGTCATTTCGTAGAGTTTGAGGTAGTCTGTCACATCCATGAAGGCTTCGTCAATACTGTACTGGTGAAAGTCGCTTGGTGATATATATTTAAGATATATTCCGTAAATCTCAGCAGAAACGTCCAAGTAGCGCTGCATCCGGGGTGTGGCGATGATGAACTTGACCTCCTCGCCGGTGGTGTTCTTGATTTCTTGCACCTTTTGCTTGACCTCAAACAGACGCGCCCGGCCAGAGATGCCATAGGCTTTAAGAGAAGGTGACACTGCCAGACAGATAGTGCCGTCTGAACGGGATTCGTCTGCCACAACAAGATTTGTGGTGAGGGGGTCTAGGCCCATGTCCACGCACTCGACCGAACTGTAATAGCTTTTCAAGTCCACGCAGATATGCCGCCGGAAGCAGTACCACCAATTGTCTTGCAATGGAAACCATCA
>CANTDZ010000154.1 GCA_947652665.1 uncultured Clostridia bacterium | reverse complement strand
CGCGGCCGGGATAAGAGCGTCGATTAGCGGTGAACGTGAGCGAGGGGGCCGCCTTTGACCCTTGCCATGACAAAGAAGGCTGCCAAAGCCCGGAGCTTGCTTTTGAGCGCCGGGCCGCGGGAGAAATAAACCAAAAGCTACGCCCGTAGAAAGCCCCGGCGACCCTCTTTCGGACGCGGGTTCGATTCCCGCCATCTCCACCAAACGCTAGGTATACGAACACCACGTCAAGGATTGGTTTGGCGGTGTATCGTAACGTGTTCGCCCTTATAGTCGAGACAGACGGCTATGAGGGCGAAACGCGTTTACAGACAAAACGCGCCACCTATAAGGACATCCAGGCATGGGTCAAGGAGCGGTATGGCTCCATGTCAGCAATCTTGCCATATCCCAGACCAAGGAACTCTGCGGCCTTGCCAAGACGAAGTATAAGGGCTATGGAGATGCCGAAGGGCAGCCTGCCCCAAAGCTGGCCGCAAAGAAAGAGGCGGCTATCCGCGAGGCGTTCAATTGGTTCGGGTTGATAGAAAAGGAATAGTGGAAAGAGGCCATCTTGGACTTGCTGCCGGGGTGGCTTTTTTGCATCTCCCGATGCCAAGGGTGGCGGGAAATGACGTTGGCCCCGGCCAGCGAAAGGAGATGAGCAGCATGTTCTACCAGAAAGTCAACCGTCGCAGCCGGGAGGCCATGACCGGCTTCCTGGCCCGCCACTACCGCAATAGTAAACGCACTTGAAAATCGGTAATTGCCGATTTTCAAGCAGGGCGGCGCGGGCACACCCGTGCCGCCAAATTCCAAGGAGGTGATACCTCAGAGGTATCACCTCCTTGGAACTGTGTTAACTATACCACACCATGAACTCCTGGAACCGCTCCACGTCCTATGCCAACGACGTCAAGGTGCCGAACCTGGATATCCCCAGCGAGCTGCAAGACCTGGCCTATGACGTGGCTAGCGGCGAGGTGGAGGCTCCCGATTGGGACATATTCTTTGCCCGTACTGTCTCGGACTTCTACCGGCGTACCGGCTACCACATTGGCTTCAATGGCCGCAGCAGCGGTTACCTGGTACTGTACGAAGCCCAGGCCAACGAGGAGGGCGCCTACTCTGTCTACCCCGGCCGGTCCATCGACAGGTACGAGGATTTTTCAGACTGGGACATGTCCGACCTTCGCCGCAGGGTGGAGCTGGTCCAGGACTTCGATCGCACTTGTGACCGGCTGCGGGAGGGCTTCATTTTCATGCTGGAGCACTACGCCCCCGGCGAGTACACGGAAGTCAAGGAGATACCCCACCGCGTCATGGAGCCAGCAGGCAAGGGCCTGTTGGCCTGATGGAAGGAGGAAGATGATGCACACCACCCCGCAGATTCTTGTCCGCAATTTTGAGCGGTGCAGCCGCGTACTTTGCACGGAATCCGGCACCTTGGACAACCTCAACCTGTCCAGCATCTCCACCCGACTCATCCAGGACGTGGGCCGGTTTTGCGAGCGGTACGCCAGCGACTTCCTCATCAGCTGGGACGCTGTTCGGAAGCAGCTGGAACCCCGGCACATCACGGAGCCCTATCACGCTGTGGAGCTTTTCGCCATCCGCCGCTCGGGTGTGGACCACAACAGCTTCTTCATGTCCCGCCTGCGAAACGACAGCCGGGGCGGCTTCTTCTGCTGCGAACACGTCTACAGGAAGGTACTGGCCCTGGGCGTGGAAATCCTGCCTGCCGAGTACCCGGATAGATTCCCCCGTGCCGCCTGCACGCTGAAAGACTTAACAGACGAGTCCTGGCATATAGAAGCCGGGGACCTGGAAGAAACCGCGGCCTGAAATGGGCTCCGGGGCTGCCTGTTCCATTCGCCCGACCCAGACAGTCGCAAGGATGACAACGGTGCGACCATGGTGCGACAGGTTGTGAGACATGGAAACGGATTGCCAACAAAGGGAAGTCGAAAATTTGTCGCACCATCTCACCTATTTTTGAAAACGAATTATGTAGGGAAAATAAAGCAGCATATAGAAAAAGTTTTTTCGAGGGGTGCGACGCTACGACTGTGCGACAGCCAATCCGCCGCATCATGGCCCCGCTGTTATCATCCGCCCTTCTGTCTCAATCCCAAAAGCGTCTGGCGACAGGCGCTTTCTTTATGCCCGCCGCATCGTCCCGATGCCAGAGCGGCTATGCTGTAATCTTATCTGAAAGGAGTGTGCCGCCATCCATCCAATATCTTTATGGGGCCGGCTGCAAAACTTGGGGGAACTGGGCTGCGCCGACCCTGCCGTACTGCCCAAAATCCTCCAAAACTGGGGGAACACCCCCGCCTCCTATTTCTTCCCCAAGTCGGAGCAGTGGGAGCGGATGCAGCGGATTCTCGGCCTGGCTCCGGTCTGTGGGACGGTTATCACCTACCGCCAAATGGCCTGGGCCATACAGGAGCTGTGCGAGGCCCCGTTCAACGGCAGCGGCTCCGGCACGTTCGCGGACGCTGTTATGCTGCTGGGCAGGGCTTTCCCGGATTGCCGCCCACCCTCTGCCCCCCATACCGCCAGCCGCCAGCGACTGTCCCTGTCTGAACGCCTGAAAGGCCCGGACAGCCAGCTCAAGCGGAGTATTCTTGCCCTGCGCACCCAGGCCGTGGCCCGAGCTATAGACGAAATGACGGGTGGCAAGCCCATGGATTTTTCCCGGTTCGTCCATGAGAACATTGCCGTCCACTATGTGCCGGAGGACGAGGGGAAAATCCAAATCGGCGAGGTGCTGGGCCTGGCCGGGGAGCTGGAACCGGGCAAGGCTGCCCGCGTCTGCCACTACCTGCTGGTCCTGCCCTTTACCCTGATATGAAGGAGGTTTTTGCTATGAATCCATTTTACACCATGCCCCATATTTTGATTGAAACCAGCGAGGGAAACACCGCCCACAGCTTGCAGGACGAGCTGTTCAAAGAGCGGGAAATTGAGCTGGTTGGGGAAATCACTTCGGAGTCGGCCTATGCCATCATTTTGCAGCTCCGCTGCTTACAGAAAGCCGACCCTGCGGCCCCCATCACCCTTTACATCAACAGCCCGGGCGGGGAGGTTGCCAGCGGCCTGGCGCTCTACGATGTGATGCAGGCCGTCAAGTGCCCCGTCCGTACGGTCTGCCTGGGCACAGCCGCCAGCATGGCCGCGATTCTATTCGCCAGCGGCAAGGAGCGGGGCCTCCTGCCACACGGCAAGGTCATGATTCACGACCCGCTGACTACAGGCATCGGCGGCAGCGCTCTCACCATCGACAGCCTGAGCAGGAACCTGATGCAGACCCGGCAGATCACGGCGGGGATTCTGGCCCGGCACACCGGGCGAACCCTGGACGAGATTTACGCCTGCACCGCTAAAGACACGTACTTCAACGCCCAGGAGGCCATTGCTTTCGTGGGCACCATGCTGTCTATGCCCCTGGATTCCGCGTGGCTGTTCGCCCGGGGGGAGCAGGCGAGGCTCACCAAGAAATTCGACCTATACAGCCACCGGCGATACCATGAGCTGCCGGAAGCTGGGGGCCGCTGCCCGGAACGTGAAGAGATTGAGCAGAAGGAGGCCATTGCATGAGAGTAAACGCGGGCTACACGGTTACAGACACGATTCATATAGGCCAGGTAGAGTTCGTGTTGGGCGAGCAGGCCAACGGGAAGCAGTTTGCCACCTGGGAGTGCAGGGACGGAGACAATTACTACTGGGGCCACTACTTCGACAGCCTTGCCGCCGCCAAACGAGACTTGCTTATCCGGGCCCATGAAGCGCTGGGTGGGAAAGAGTCTGCCAGGAAACCCTATTTCTTCTGCATGACTGTCTGCGCCCGGCGCACAGGGGCCGCTATCGGCCGCAGGTGCGGGGTAGTCATGGCAGACGGCCCCGAGCCAGCGGAAGAGCTTGCCTGGGAGCGGTTCGGCGGGGATGCCGCCTGTAAGCTGTGGGTGGAGGAAGTGCCGGAAGATGGGTACAGCTACACCGCGTATAAATCCGAGATTATGTAGAAAGGAGGCCCTGCTATGCCCGCTGCCTATGATTCACTCCGCGCCCTCAGCCGCCAGACCATGAAGGGGCTGCTGAACGTGCCGGGCTGGCAGAAGTTCCTCGCCTTTGCCAGCCGGAGCTTTAAGCTGCCGTTCCCAGCCCAGGTGCTGGCCTATGCCCAGCGCCCGGACGCTTCCGTCCTGATGAAATCCAGCGAATGGGATGTCTACGGGCGGCCCGTCAAGAAAGGCAGCCAGGGGGG
>CANTDZ010000153.1 GCA_947652665.1 uncultured Clostridia bacterium | reverse complement strand
CTGCCGGTATTGTGGCAAATGGCATTTTCCCACTGTGTATGTTGATTGGGATGTCTTACAGCGTTTTGAAGGTATTTTTTGCAAACATAAAACGTGGGGGTATCCTCTTGATTCAGATGGCAGTGGGCAGTCTTTATCTTTTCTCTGTCCCGCGCGGATATAATGACGGCTTCAACCAGTGGTGCAAGCAAATCATCGCCCTGTGCCTGACGGCCTTTTTGCAGACTACGCTTCTTTTCCTGGGCCTGCTGACTTTTAGCACCAATATGCTGTTGGGGCTGGGCGTCATGCTGGCGGCGGGAGAGGTGCCGAGGATCGCCCAGCAGTTTGGGCTGGACAGTTCGGTGAAAGTAAACATGATGAGTGTTGTCCGTGCCACCAGCACGGCAGTCAATATGACCCGCAGCGTGGCAAGGGCTATGGCGTAGGAGGCGCCTGTGGAATATCCCGAAACCGGCCTGCCGCCTTATTTGCAGCAGGATTTGGACGCTTATAAAGAAGGACTGAAAAACGGCTCGTCCTTGCTGGACTGCTTGTGGTGTGAGCTTTATTCCAGCATTAACATTGCACAAATCAACGATGGCTTCATTACACCCGAACACGCGGACTATCTGCGGAAAAAATACCTGTTCACGGGCTTAGACGAAGCCGAAGAACGAGAAATAGAAATGGGAGGTACTCAATGACACAATACATTTACCCACAAAACCTTAAGGCAACTGCCAACCTCTGGCTCTGGAGCCTGCGGGATTTCGCTATCATCTGCATCGGCCTGCTGGTTTCCGTGTTGGCTTTGACACAGCTTCGCCTGCTGCTCCCTGCGGCACTGACGGCAGCGTATGCGTTTCTTTCTATACGCATGGAAGAAATCACCGTGTTGGACTATGTGCGGTATGCAGGAAGATTCTTGTTATTCAGCCAGCAGGAGTTCCACTGGCAGATGGAGGCATTATGAAAAACAGTTTGCAGATTTTTGAAAACCCCGAGTTTGGGAAGGTTCGCACCATCTTTTTAGATGGGGAGCCATGGATGGTAGGCAAGGATGTAGCTCTGGCGCTGGGTTACAAAAACCCGGCGGAAGCCATACGCACTCACATCGATAATGAGGACAAAGGGGTGAGCGAAATCCTCACCCCCGGCGGACGACAAAATGTCCCCATCATTAACGAAAGCGGTCTGTACGCCCTGGTGCTGTCCAGCAAGCTGCCCAGCGCCCGGAAGTTCCGCCGCTGGGTGACTTCCGAAGTCCTGCCCTCTATCCGCAGGACGGGCGGGTATAATCTGCCGAAGGATTTTCCTTCTGCTTTGCGCGCCCTGGCTGATACGGAAGAACAGCGTCTGGCCCTGCTGGCAGAGAACGAAAAACAGAGGCAGGTCATTGCGGAGTTTGAACCTATCAAAAACTATGTAGATGCTATCCTCTCCTGTGATGGCGCCCTGGCGGTTTCACAGATTGCCGCAGACTATGATATTTCCGCTGTGAAGCTGAACCGTATTCTGCATGAGGAAGGTCTGCAATACCGCGTTAATGACCAGTGGATTCTCTATCAGCAGTACAAGGGCAATGGCTATACCGATTCCGAGACTATTACCATCCACCACCGGGACGGCACTACCACCACAAGGTTGTTTACCCGCTGGACGCAGAAGGGACGCCTGCTGATTCACGAGATTTTGACTGGCCGCGGCATTTTGGCTGTCATGGACAAGGAGGAAACATAGTGGCAAAGAAAAAAAGAAAGAAATCTACCCGCGGCCTGTTAGGTTTACAGGGCTTCAGCAATTACGGCATCAAGACCACCGGCGGGGAGTTGGTGGTCTTTCTCGTGCAGCCGACCAACATCTCTGTGTTGTCTCATGCCAACATCGAGGTTAAGATTCGACATTTGCTTACGGTGCTGTCCACCCATCCCGGCTTGGAGATTTCCTGCCTGGACTCCTGTGAACGTTTTGATGACAACAAGCGCTTCATCCAGAAACGATTGCAGGAGGAAGATAACGAAGCCGTCCGCAAAGCGCTCCAACAAGACATGGCCTATCTGGACGGCATCCAACTGGAGATGGCCACGGCGCGGCAATTCCTGTTCGTGGCACGGTTCTCTAAGGGTGAAAAACCGGAGCAGGTGTTCAGAGACATCAACGTCATGGAGAAGAACATCACCGACCGAGGCTTCGAGGTACGCCGCATGAACAAGGATGATATTAAGCGGGTGCTGGGCATTTATTTCGAGTCCTCCTCCGATGGAGAGCGTGTCGAAGATGTGGACGGCGCAAATAATTTCGACTTACGAAAGGTGGCGGCAACTTGAAGAAAACCATATGCGTCCTGCTAACTTTTGTCCTTCTGCTTACGGCGGCTGGGGCCGGGTTTTGGCTTACGCACAAATTTATAGAGTCTAAGGAGGAACAGGACAGTTTCAGCGAACTGGCTGAAAGTGTTTTACTGCACAGCCCTGCTCCCAAGACAACACCTGTGCCGCAGGTGACGGTTGCGCCGTCAATCAACCCGGATGTCGACTCCAAATCCCCTGTCCCTACGCTGAAGCCTATCCACGATATCGCCGCCTTGCAGGCCAGGAATCCGGATTGCATCGGATGGATTACCGTGCCCGATACGCTTATCGATTACCCTGTCATGTGGACCCCGGATGACCCCGAACATTATCTGCGCACGGCTTTTGACGAGGAATATTCCTCCTACGGCGTACCTTTTATGGACGGACGGTGTAGCACCGACAGCGACAACATTATAATGTACAGCCACAACAAATTCGATGGCACCATGTTTACGTCGCTGATTCATTACGGGGACGAGGACTACTTCCAGAATCATCGAACCATCATCTTTGAGACTGCGGAAGGTGTGCGGCAGTATAACATTTTTGCGGTGTGCCGGGCCAACGCCTATACTTCGCAGATTTACCAAACTATCGATTTTATGGATAGAAATGAGTTTTTGAGCGTGGTGCAAAATGACAGCGTCATAAATGCAGGCCCCAAAGAATCTGCAAGGAAATTTATAACCCTCTCCACCTGTGACATCTCCCGCCAGAACGGGCGATGGGTTGTGGTAGGCGAACTTATAGAA
The DNA here is from genome assembly GCA_947652665.1 of uncultured Clostridia bacterium. Classification (GTDB taxonomy): domain Bacteria; phylum Bacillota; class Clostridia; order Oscillospirales; family Acutalibacteraceae; genus Acutalibacter. The sequence goes on along the minus strand of CANTDZ010000153.1, from coordinate 1,166 downwards.
TAGGAGCAAAAAATGTCCAAGAAAAAGAAGAAAAAACTTAGCCCGGAGAAAGCCGAGGAAATGGCCGTCAAGGATTTCTTCGACATGATCCTGCCGGGCGTGGTGAAATTTATGAATGACCACTACATTTGCGGCGACTCCTACCGCTGCGTATGGGCCGTGCGGGAGTACCCACCGTCTACGGAGGAACAAGCGATTCTCTCACAGCTTGCAGACCGCACCGGGGTGACCCTCCGGGTATACAACCGCCTGGTGGACAGCATGGAACAGCGGAAAATCATCCAAAATGCCACTCGGCGAAACAAGCTGCTGTCCAGGGGCACCGATATCCAAGAAACTATGGATGCAGAAAATAATCTCAAGGACGTGGTGCAGTTGTTGGCTGACCTACGCAAGAACCGAGAGCCGCTTCTCCATTGCGCTGTCTTTATTGAATTGAAAGCGTCCAGCCCAGAGAAACTGCGGGAATTGCAGTCTGATATTTTGATGGAGCTGACCCGCTCCAAGATTGGCATCGACCGGCTGAACTTGCAGCAGAAGGAGGGTTTCCTTTCCGTCATGCCCTTTGGTGCAAATCAGTTTGGGGCGCGGTTCGAACGGGTGCTGCCTGCATCTGCTGTGGCAAATTTGTACCCCTTCAACTACTCGGGTAAGACCGATCCCGAGGGCTTCTATCTCGGAAGGGATAAGTTTGGCACCAATATCCTCACCGACTTTGACCGCCGCGCGGATGACAAGACCAACGCCAATATCCTCATTCTGGGCAATTCCGGCCAGGGCAAGTCGCACTTGCTCAAGGGCATTATAGCCAATCTACGGGAATCGGGCAAATCCATGATTCTGCTGGATGCCGAAGCGGAGTACATGGAGTTGACCGAAGCCCTGGGCGGCTGTTATTTGAACTATCTCTCTGGCGAATTTGTTATCAATCCTCTGCAGCCCATGGCCTGGGATGACCAGCAGGAAAAGGAGCCGGACGAGGAAAACACCCCGGAAACCTTCAAGCAGACCAGTGTGCTATCTCGCCACATCTCTTACTTGAAGGACTTCTTCCGGGCCTATAAGGATTTTACGGATACCCAGCTTGACACGCTGGAAATCATGCTGCAAAAGCTGTATCGCCGTTTCGATTTGGACGACCACACGGATTTCTCCACGTTGACGGC
>CANTDZ010000152.1 GCA_947652665.1 uncultured Clostridia bacterium | reverse complement strand
GGAACCGAGCAGCATTAAGCGGATGTTCCCGGGCGATGCAGGTCGCCTGTCCGTTTCCATATCTTATCGGGCCCTTGCTTTCTTTTGGGAAAAGGAGGCCCTGCCATGTATAAAGTGCTGTACCGAAAATACCGGCCGCGTTTTTTTGCAGACGTGGTAGGGCAGCCCCAGGTCACGGTGACCCTGCAGAACGAGCTCATGCGGGGCCGCATTGCCCATGCGTATTTGTTCACGGGCTCCCGTGGTACGGGCAAGACCACCTGCGCCAAGATTCTGGCACGGGCCGTCAACTGCCTGCACCCCAAGGACGGCGACCCCTGCGGGGAATGTGAGGTGTGCAAGGGGCTGGAAGAAGGCTCGATACTGGACGTGGTGGAAATCGACGCGGCCAGCAACAACGGCGTGGACAACATCCGGGGGCTCATTGAGGAATCAAACTTCACCCCCACCACGGCCAAGTACCGGGTGTATATCATTGACGAGGTGCATATGCTGTCGGCTTCGGCCTTTAACGCCTTGCTGAAAACCCTGGAGGAGCCGCCTGCCCACGTTATTTTTATTTTGGCCACCACCGAAGTCCACAAGCTGCTGCCCACCATCCTTTCCCGGTGTCAGCGCTTTGACTTCCACCGTATCGACCCCCAGGCTATGGCCGGGAGGGTCATGCAGGTGGCGGAACTGGAAGGGGCCCAGTGCGACGAGGACGCCGCCCTGCTCATCGCCCGCATTGCCGACGGCGCTCTCCGGGACGCCCTCTCCCTGTTAGACCAGTGCCTGGGGCGCGATAAGCACGTCACCGAGGCCGTTGTCAACGCCACGGCAGGCGTAGCGGCCCAGGGCTATCTGACCGCCCTGGCCCAAGCCGTAGCTGACGGCGATGCCGCTGCCGCCCTGGAGACGCTGGATGGGCTGCACCGGGAGTCAAAGGACATGACGCGGCTTTGCGAGGAGATGGCGGAATACTTCCGAAGCCTCATGCTGTTCAAGACCATGCGCGACCCCGGGAAGCTGCTCACCCTGCCCCCCACCCAGCTGGACGCGCTGGAGCATCAGGCTTACGGGATGAGCCTGTCCACGATCCTGCACGGCCTGGACACGCTGGAGGAAACCCTCCACAAAATGCGCTATGCCAACCAGCGCACCCAGCTGGAAATGGCGTTTGTGCGCCTGTGTTCGCCGGAGCTGGATACCAGCACCGCCGCTCTGCTGCGCCGGATTGAGAAGCTGGAGATGGGCGCTCCCCCGCACCCCGTGCGGCTGGAAGAAGAGCCCTCCCCCCAGCCGGCGGTGCAGGAGCCGGAGCCCTCGCTTCCCGAATCAGCGCCTGTCTTTGAGCAAGCGCCGGCCCCCTCCCCCCCTCCGCAGAAGGCTCCGCCCAAGAAGCCGTCCCCCAAGAGCCCCGCGCCCCCAGTGGACATTGAAGCGCTTTCGGCTTCCGCCCAGCGTTTCCGGCAGTGGCCGGAGATTTTGCAGGTCATACGGGGTTCGACCAAAAGCGTGGCTATGGCCTTTGATGAATCTTCTGCCTACGTCAACGGCGACTATCTCCTCATTCAAGCGCCTGAATTTGCCTTTGAGCTGCTGAAAAAACCGGAACAGCGCAAACGGATGCGCGAAGCGGTTTTCCAGGTCACCGGGCAGGCGTACAAGCTGGGGCCCTACCGTACCCCTACGGCAAAGGAGGAAGAGGCCGACCCGCTGGACGAGCTGCTCCAGAGGGCGGAATCGGCTGGGATACCCACAGAGGTGCAGGAATAAAATATACTATTTGGAAAGGAAGTTATACTTATGAAAGCAAGATTACCGCAAGGATATGGCGGCGGTGGTGCCGCGAATTTGCAGCAGCTGGCCAAGCAGGCCCAGAAAATGCAGGAACAGATGGAAGCCGTCTCGGCCGAGCTGGACGAGAAAGAGTACAGCGCTACCTCGGGCGGGGACGCGGTAAAGGCTACCGTTTCCGGCAAGATGGAAGTGAAATCGGTGGAAATCAAGCCTGAGGTCATCGACCCGGACGACGCGGAGATGCTGGGCGATTTGGTGACCGCCGCTGTCAATGAGGCCCTGCGTGCTGCTTCCCAGGAGCGTGAGCAGCGTATGGGCGCGCTGTCCGGCGGGATGAACATACCGGGGCTGATGTGATGGCTGGTTATCACGTACCGCCGCTGGAAAGCCTGGTGGAAAAATTCGAGGCCCTGCCTGGCATTGGGCATAAGACGGCCCAGAGGCTGGCATACTTTGTGCTGGGGATGCCCAAGGAGCAGGCCGAAGGGTTTGCCCAGGCCATTGTGGAGGCCCATGAAAAAATCCATTATTGCACGGTCTGCTGCAACCTGACCGACGGCGAGCTGTGCCCGGTCTGCCGCAGCGACGTGCGGGATAAGGCGGCCATCTGCGTTGTGGAAGAGCCCAAGGATGTCTTTGCATTGGAACGCGCCGGGGAGTACCATGGGCTGTACCATGTGCTTCACGGGGCGATTTCGCCGCTGTCGGGCATCGGGCCGGAGCAGCTGAAAATCAAGGAGCTTTTGGCACGCATAGACTCCCAGGTGCAGGAGGTCATCATGGCCACTAACCCCACCGTGGAGGGCGAGGCTACCGCCATGTACCTGTCCCGGCTGCTGAAACCCTTGGGCGTGCGGGTCACCCGGCTTGCCTACGGCATACCCGTGGGAGGCGACCTGGAGTATGCGGATGAGGTCACCCTGCAAAGGGCTATGGAGGGCCGGCAGGAGCTATGAAAATAACCATCGTACACGGACAGAGCCACCAAGGCTCTACCTGCCACATGGCCCGTTTGGTGGCGGAGGAGCTGGGCGGCGAAATATCGGAATTTTTCCTGCCGCGGGATTTCGGACAGTTCTGCACGGGCTGTACGGCTTGCTTTGAGGATTCGGAAACGAAATGCCCCCATTATGGGCTGCTGTCCCCTATCACGGAAAAGCTGGACGAAGCCGATGTGATTATCTTGGCAAGCCCTGTCTATGTGTACCACGCCACGGGTGCCATGAAGGCCTTTTTAGACCATTACGGCTGGCGGTGGATGGTACACCGGCCAGAAGAAAAGATGTTTCAAAAACAGGCGGTCTGTATCTCTACCGCAGCGGGGGCCGGCATGAAAAGCACCCTGCGCGATATGGCGGACAGCACGTTCTTTTGGGGCGTGGCCAAGACATACAAATACGGCGTTGCGGTGAACGAGGTCTCTTGGCAAAGGGTCTCGGAGAAGAAAAAGCTGGCCATAAAAAAGCACGCCGCCCGGCTGGCGGAAACCATTCGGAAAAGGGCGGGATGTGTGCGCCCCTCCCTGAAAACAAGGGCTTTTTTCGCTGTTATGCGTCAGATGCAAAAGCGCGGCTGGAACAAGGCGGACATGGAGTATTGGGCTGCCAAGGGCTGGACCAAGGGCAAGCGCCCCTGGAAGCCATGAAATAAAGGAGGTGCACTATGCCTGCAAAATCGAACACGAAGACCATTGCCCAGAACAAGAAGGCTTACCACGATTACTTTGTGGAGGAGAGCTATGAAGCCGGGATTGAGCTGGTGGGCACGGAGGTCAAATCCCTGCGGCAAGGGCGGGTCAACCTGAAGGATGCCTGGTGCTCGGTGGTGGACGGCGAGATGATGCTCAACGGCTGCCACATCAGCCCTTATGACTTCGGCAACATCTTCAACCGCGACCCCATGCGCGTGCGCCGCTTGCTTATGCACAAGCGGGAAATTGGGCGGCTGTACGGCATTGTCAAGCAGCAGGGGTACTCGCTCATCCCCCTCTCCCTCTATTTTAAGGACTCCCGCGTGAAAGTCCAGGTGGGCCTGTGCAAGGGCAAGAAGCTCTATGACAAGCGCGCCGACGCGGCTAAGCGGGATGCGCAGAGGGATATTGAGCGGAGCTTGAAGGAGAGGAACCGGTAAAGGCTATGGAGCTTATTAGGCAGCCCTCCCCCACCACCTGTGGGCAGGCGTGTATCGCCATGCTTTCGGGAAAAAGCGTGGCGGAAGTCATTAAGGACATGAAAACAGACGGCCCTACAAGCATTGGCCAGCTGATAGAGATCCTTGATCGCTACGGCATAAAGCACGCGGAAAAGAACCGGCGCATTTCGAAAAAGAACCCGACGCCCTCCCCATGCTCTATTTTGACAGTCCACGCGGACGGCGGATATACCCATTGGGTCTTATTCTATAACGGTCAATACTTCGACCCTGAGTTCGGCCTGCTGGAAGGCGAGTATTCTCATGGGAAGATCACATCGTTTTTAGGGATAGAATAAGACCCAATG
>CANTDZ010000151.1 GCA_947652665.1 uncultured Clostridia bacterium | reverse complement strand
CATCCTTCTACCTTTTTCTTTCTTCTCTGTCCAATATGTATTGTACTCCTACAAGCAGCCATACCTCAAGCCTCCCATATAGCTTGATAATAACCCGCAGGTCTGATATAATAAGCTAAAAGCCGGGTGAGCGCTTTTTCATACAAGGAGGCCATCATGACATTTGCAGAACGATACAAGGATTATGTTAAAACCGTGCTCGCCGAGCATGAAGCGGTATTTTCCGCGCAGGAAACAGGCGAGCTGGAAAGCTTCCTCCATGCCATAATGGAAGCGGAGCGGGTGTTTGTGGTCGGGGCCGGGCGAGAGGGGATCGCGGCCAGAAGCTTTACCATGCGCATCATGCATCTGGGAAAAGAGACCTATTGGCTATGGGATGACACGACACCGGGGATGAAGGCAGGCGACCTGTTCTTAGCTGTAGACGGCTCTGGGAAAATCGGGCATATCGATTATCTCGTAGAGCAGGCGCTTCGTACAGGCGCAAAGGTCGGCATCATCACTGGGGCCCCAGGGGAGCCCATCCCGCAAAAGGCGGACCATCTGCTTTTTGTCCCGGCGGCTGTGTATAAAGGGACGGACCCGCGGGTGGTGAAATCGGCCCAGCCCATGGGGAACCTTTTTGAGCAGCACCTGTTTTTGCTGTTCGACATTATGGTCATGCTCCTTCGGGAAGAAATGGGGCTTTCTTATGAGCAGATGGAGAGCCGCCACCGCAACATCGAATAAACAAAAAGCATGATAAATGGGCACTGTGGAATTGGAGGGAACGTTTATGAAGCTTGCCGCTGTTGGCAGCAACTGCATTGACTATTACGAAAACGTGGAAGGCGGCCTGCCCTGTCCTGGCGGCGGGCCGGTAAACATGGCGGTCTATACCCTGCGGCTGGGGGGCTCGGCCTCTTACATTGGGCCTGTTGGCAGCGACCGATACGGTAAAATCATGCGGGAGGCCATTGCCGCCAAAGGCGTGGATGTCTCCCATTTGCACGTCCTGCCCGGCACCACGGCCGTTTCCCAGGTGGAACTGCGGGACGGCGAACGCATCCTTGGAGACTACGACGAGGGCGTGCTGGCCCAGTATACGCTCTCTGCGGAAGATATGGACTTTATCTGCACCCATGACGTGGTGGTCTGCGACTTATGGGGCAAGGTGGAGGGCTTTTTCCCCGACCTCCAGGCCCGGGGCATCCCTACCGCCTTTGACGGTGCCATACGCCCCGATGACCCCGCGGCACGCATAGCCCTGCCCTACACGGACACCTTTTTCTTTTCCCCAGAAGGCGGCGACACCCCGGCCCTGCGGGAGCAAATGGCCCGCTATGCCGCCCAGGGCCCCAAGATGGTGGTCGCTATGCTGGGGGAGCAGGGCAGCCTGTGCTATGACGGCAGGAGCTTCCATCCCTTCGGCATTGTCCCCTGCCCGAACCTGGTGGATTCCATGGGCGCGGGGGACAGCTACATCGCAGGGTTCCTTACCGGCATCACGGCGGGAGCTTCTATTGAAGAAGCCATGGAACTGGGCGCCGCCACCGCCACAGAAACCCTTCAATACTTTGGCGCCTGGCAGGTATAAACATAAAGGAGGAAACAAGCATGGAATATCAGCCGAAAGCGTGGACAGAGGCCCAGGGGCCCTGCCTGCGGAACTTTGACGAGCAGGGGGATTTAGACAGCGTCAACGGGGCGCTGGCCCTGCGGCCGCAAATCGAAAAAATCGTAGAAGAGATTTGGGAAGAGGGCTTTGACCGCATCTTTTTCATGGGCATTGGCGGCACGTATGCGTCCGCCATGCAGGTGGAGGTATATATGCGGGGGCGCTCCGCCCTGGACGTATACGCCGAGAACGCCGCCGAGTACCTGACCACGGGGAACAAGCGCCTGACGCCGCGCTCGGTGGTGGTGTACTCCAGCGTGTCCGGCAATACAAAAGAAATGGTAGAGATGGTGGAAAAGGTCAAGTCCCTGGGAGCGCGGGTAGTGGCTTTCATCGACACCCCCGGCTCCGCCCTGACCGAGGAGGGTATGTGGGACCACCTGGTCCTCTACCCCAAAAACGAACAGCTGAAATTTTACATGCTGGCCCATGCCCTTATGGCTAAGAATGGGGAATTCCCCGCCTACCAGCAGTATAACCAAGAGATGGAGGCTTCCCTGGCCCAGGGCCTTGTGGATATTGAAAAAAGCGCCGATGCCTGGGCTTGGGAATACGCCCGGGACAAGGCCGCTTCCCTTCAGGCCCGTCCTGACCTGCCCCACTACTTTATCGGCTCGGGGAACCAGTGGGGGGCCGCCTACTCCTATGCCATGTGCTATTGGGAGGAGCAGATGTGGGTACGCACCAAATCCATTACCTGCGCGGAATTTTTCCACGGCACCATGGAGATCATCACGGCAGACACCCCCGTCACGCTCTTTATGGGCGAGGACGAACAGCGCCCCTTGGCCGAACGGGTCGCCCGGTTCCTGCCGAAGGTCTGCGGCCGCTATACCATTATTGATACGAAAGAGCTGCCCATGCCCGGCATCTCCCCGGAATTCCGCGGCTCTATCTCCCACCTGATGATGCACGCTGTAAACAACCGGGTAGATGCCTATATGGAACTGTTCCTGCGGCATCCGCTGTCTATCCGGCGGTATTACCGGCAGTTTGATTATTAGGGTACGCGAATCACCTCTCCATTTCTTTCCGCCGCGAAAGATGCAGGTAATAGATAAGGAACAACACAATCTGCACCACGGTAGAGCTGGGCGTAGCCAGCCCCACCCGGAACAGGGATACAGGCTCCAGACGGCTCATAAAGAGGGACACGGGGATGCGCACCGCAAAGGCCCCCACAATGCCCTGGGCCATGACGAAGGTGGTGTTTCCGCAGCCGTTGAAATATCCGGCAAAGCAGAACATGATGGAGGTCAGCAGGGTGTCGATGGCGTAGGCCCGCAGGTAGTCTGCCGAGGCGGCGATGACTTCGCTGTCACGGGAGAAAATGCCCGAAAGAATGTCGCCGTGGAAGAACGAGAAATAGGCCAGCAGCACCCCGCAGCACAGGGAGGACGCCATGCCGTACAGCATGGCCCGTTTGGCACGAGACCTTTCCTCCGCGCCAATGTTTTGTGCCACAAAGGCCGACAAGGACTGCATGAACGAGGACGGCACCAGCATGATGAATCCGCACAGCCTTTCCGCCACGCCCACCCCGGCAGAAGCCACTACCCCCAGGCCGTTGACGATGGCGGTGATTGCCAGGAAGGAAATGTGTACCAGGGCGTCCTGCAAAGCCACTGGCGTGCCCAGCCGCAGGATGTGAAGGGTGTACGTCCGGTGGAAGCGTATGTAAGAGAGATGGAACTCAAAGGGCAGGCCCCGCCGCGCTGTTGCCAGCAGGCTCAGGACTACGCTGACGGCCTGGGCCGCTACGGTAGCAATGGCTGCTCCGGCTACGCCCATGCGGAAGGCACCCACCAAAATCAGGTCCCCGGCAATGTTGACGGCGCAGGCGATGCATACGGCCAGCAGCGGCGTTTTGGAATCGCCAATGCCCCGGAACACGGCTCCCAGCACATTATAGGCCACAATGAACACCGCCCCGCCCGAGCAGATGCGCACATAGCTTACGGTCTTGTCAAAGGCTTCGGCGGGGGCGTGCATGAGGGTGGACATAGGTCCTGCCGCGGCCATCATCGCCACGGTAAGCACCAGTCCAATGACTGTAAACAAGGCGATGGCGCTGCCCAGCACCTGTCCGGCCTCCTGCTCCCGCTTTTGGCCCAGCTTCTGGCCCAAAAGCACCGTAGCGCCCATGGAAAGCCCCGCCACAATGGATGTGATGGTCTGCATGATTTGGCTTCCGGTGGCAACGGCGGAAACGTCGGCAGGCTGTCCGAACTGGCCCACCACCAGCAGGTCGACCGCACCGTACATGGCCTGCAGGAACAGGGCCAGCAGCACCGGCAGAGTAAAGCGCAGCAGCGGCGGCAGGATAGGCCCCTGGGTAAAAGTCATGGCTTTTTTCATATCTGGTTCGTACCTCCTCACAAAAAAAGTCCGGATAAGCGCGGGCATCCCAACCCGCCATCTTATCCGGACTTCGCGCTTCTGATGAGCGTTCGTCCTCCGATGAACAACAAAATTATAGCACAGGGAATGGGGAAAGTCAACGGAGCCAGTGCCATAGCGCCCCTTCCATTTCCCTTCTATGTACAATAAGATTTGGATGGAACCCACGGCAGCCAGCTGGGGGTTCCATCCGTCTCGTGCCAAAGCTACAATAAGAGGAGCAACTGGCTG
>CANTDZ010000150.1 GCA_947652665.1 uncultured Clostridia bacterium | reverse complement strand
AAGAAGTTTCCCCATGCCAAAAACATTTTTTCCAATTTATATATATGAAAGACAGAACCCAGTAGAGGAAATCCAACCAATGCAAAAAAATAACTGGCTCGAGGGAATGAAAACATTTTTCCAACGTGTTTTTGGAAAGAATAAGCCAAAAGAATTACCTGCTCCAGCCCCAAGAAAAAAGGGATTGCAAGAATACCAATTAGACCCAGAACAATACGCATTACCACCAGAGAGAATGTCGGACATTGCAAAAAGAAGACTATTAGAAGACTTGAAACAGAATGGAAGAAGAGGAGAACCACATGAAATCGATCAAAAGTAAAATTGCACAAGAATTAAATGTAAAAGAAACGCAAGTAGAAGCAACCATAAAACTCATTGATGAAGGGAATACCATTCCCTTCATTGCACGTTATAGAAAGGAAGTAACAGGAGGACTAAGTGACGAACAATTACGAGATTTAGGGGAAAGATTAACGTATTTGCGTAACTTGGAAACCAGAAAAGAAGAAGTACGAAACAGTATCGAAACACAAGGAAAATTAACCGAGGAACTAGTGCAGCAAATTGAAGAAGCGGAAACATTAGCAGAGGTAGAAGATATCTATCGTCCATACAAGCAAAAGAAAAGGACGAGAGCAACCATAGCAAAAGAATGAGGAGGAGCCGAAATGGAAAAAATACTGATTGTGGACGACAGCACCCTGCAAACCGCGTAGCTGAAATCCATTTTAAACGACGAATACGACATCACGGTGGCCAACACGGCGGAGGACGGGCTGCGCTATGCCAGCGCCGGGGACTTTTCCTTGATCCTCTTGGATGTGGTGATGCCGGGTATGGACGGCTTTACGCTGCTGAAAAAGCTGCAGGAGGAGATCATCACCCGCAGCATACCGGTTATTTTGATCACCAGCCTTTCCGATATACAGGACGAGCAGCGGGGGCTTACCCTGGGCGCGGTGGACTACATTACCAAGCCCTTTCATCCTTTGATCGTCAACGCTCGGGTGCATACGCATATTAAGCTGTATCAGTACCGCAAGCAGGTAGAGCAGCAGTCTATGACCGACCAGCTGACGGGGATTGCCAACCGGCGGCAGTACGAGCTCTACAGCGCCGCCAAATGGCAGGAGGCCATCCGCCTGCACATTCCGGTTTCCATATGCATGTTTGACATTGATCATTTCAAGGCGTACAACGATACCTTTGGGCACCCCGCGGGAGACAAGGTGATTGCCGCCGTGGCCCAGGTGCTTTCCAAATACTTCCGGCGTTCCACAGATTTTGTCGCCCGCTACGGGGGAGAGGAATTCGTGGCCCTGGTGCTGGGGGGCGAGGCGGCCTCCGTGTTCGAGCATGTGAAGCACATCCGCCAGGAGGTGGAAACGCTGCGCATCCCCCATGCCCCCAGCGTTTCCAAGTGGGTGACCGTCAGCAGCGGGGGCGTGACCGTGGTCCCCAAAACCGGCGATGAGTACAGCGTCTACCTGAAGATTGCGGACGCCATGCTTTACGACGCCAAAAAGCTGGGACGGAACAGAATTGTCTGGGTCGATGAAAAGATGAAGCAGCTCCGGGAAAAATAAGGGCTTGTGCGAAAGGGGCGCGCCCGGGGCCCGTCCGTACGGGTCTTAAAAGCTTTTGCAACGCGGTCAACGGCAAAATTTGCCGAAAAGATGGGTACTAACTCTTATTGGTACAGGTTCTCATATTCCGGGGAAAATAATCTATACTAGATACTGGGGAAGAATGGCAGGGGAGCCTGCTTTTCCATACCATAAAAATTTTTCAGGAGGTCTAGAAAGATGGGTAAAATTCGGGCAGTGCAGTACGGCTGCGGAAAAATGGCCAAGTACACTCTGCGCTATCTGTATGAGCACGGGGTGCAGATTGTAGGGGCCATCGACGTAAACCCGGAGATTGTAGGCATGGACGTGGGCGACTATGCGGAATTGGGGGTAAAGACCGGCGTGACCATCAGCAGCGACGCGGACGCCGTGCTGGACGGCTGCGACGCGGACGTGGCCATTGTCACCCTCTTCAGCTTGGTCAGCGACTGTTATGACCACTACGTGAAGTGCCTCTCCCGGGGCATCAATGTGATTACCACCTGCGAAGAGGCCACCTACTGCTGGACTACGGACCCCGTGCGGGCCAACGCCCTGGACGTGCTAGCCAAGGAAAACGGCTGCACCTTCGTGGGCAGCGGCATGGAGGACACCTTCTGGGTGAACATGGTGGGCCTGGTAGCAGGCAGCTGCAACAGCATTCAGAAGATTGAGGGCGCGGTCAGCTACAATGTGGAGGACTACGGCCTGGCCCTGGCCAAGGCCCACGGCGTTATGCTGACTCCGGAGGAGTTCGAGGCGCAGATCGCCCACCCGGAGGTGCTGGAGCCCTCTTATGTATGGAACTCCAACGAGGCCCTGGCCGCTAAAATGGGCTGGACCATCAAGAGCCAGACCCAGAAGTGCGTGCCCTATTTCCATGACAGCGACCTGTACTCCCAGACCATGGGCGCCACCATCCCCAAGGGCAACTGCATCGGCATGGCTGCGGTGGTCACCACAGAGACTTTCCAGGGCCCGGTGATTGAGACCCAGTGCATCGGCAAGGTTTACGGCCCTGACGACGGCGACATGTGCGATTGGAAAATCACCGGCGAGCCGGACACCGAGTTCCATGTGGTGAAGCCTGCCACCGTGGAGCACACCTGCGCCACCATTGTCAACCGCATCCCCAGCGTCCTCCTGGCCCCTCCCGGCCTTATCACCCTGGACGAGCTGGACCAGCTGGCCTACCCCACCTACCCGCTGGAATTCTACTGCTAAACCGCTAAAAAAGCCCGCCCCCGGAGCTGAGCTCTAGGGGCGGGCTTTTTTAGCCGGGGAGGCTTTCGCGCCCGCGGCCTTTATCCCTCCAATTGCACAATATGGCACACGCCGGGGATGGATTCCCCCTGCTGCTGGGAGGTGGTGGACATGAGAGCGCCAGTGGCGCAAAAAAGGATTTTTTTCAGCTCTCCCTTTTCCATTTGCCTTAGCAGATGCCCGCACAGCACGCTGGCGGAGCAGCCGCAGCCGGACCCGCCGGCGTGGACGTCCTGGGCCTCCCGGTAATAGAGCATGAGGCCGCAGTCCTGGTGTACCGTTGTCAAGTCCAACCCCTCTCCTTTGAGGGCGTCCAGCATCAGCTGGCTGCCTACGGCGCCCAGGTCCCCGGTAAAGATGCCGTCGAAATCCTGGGGGCGCTGATGGGTGTCCTCCAGGAACTGGCAGATGCTGTCCGCCGCCGCCGGGGCCATGGCGGCCCCCATGTTGGCCGGGTCCTTTACTCCCAGATCCACGATTTTCCCAGCCAGGGCCCGCTGTATCCGGACGCGCCCGCCCTTTCCCACAATCACGCTGCCCGAGGCGGTGGCGGTCCACTGGGCCGTGGGCGTGCGCTGCGCGCCGTACTCCAGGGGGGTGCGGAACTGTCTTTCCGCCGAGCAGAAGTGGGAGCTGGTTACCGCCGCCGCCCGGTCCGCCGCCCCGGAGTCCACCATAACCGCCGCCATTAAAAGGGTCTGGGCCATGGTAGAACAGGCCCCATATTGCCCCAAATAGGGCATTCCATAGCCCCGCAGGCCAAAGGTGGAGGATATGCATTGGTTGAGAAGGTCTCCGGCAAAGATGAAATCCACCTCCTCCGCCCTGCACCCCGCCGAGGCCAGCGCCACGGCTACAGCCTCCTTTTGCAGCTGCGCCTCCGCCTTCTCCCAGCTGTCCGTGTTCAGCGTGGTGTCCTCAAAGGTCTGGTCAAAGTCCGCCCCCAAGGGCCCTCCCGCTTCCTTGCGTCCGCCTACCGCCCCATGTCCAATCACACTGGGCGCGTTTTCAAATTCAATGGTCTGTTTCCCAATCCGTTTCATTTCTGTCTCTCCTTTTGCGCAAGAACCAAGACCTTGGAGGCGGCGCCCCCAAGCCCCTGCCACCCTTATAAAGGTGGACGAAACTTTTGCTCCGGTTTTTTCGGTTTTACACCGGCGGCTTTGTGGGCGGAGCAGGGAGTTTGTGTTTGCTTTTGGCTTTATAGTAAACGCACTTGAAAATCGATAAACGCCGAGTTTCAAGCTGGGCGGTCTTGCCGCCCGATTCAAAAGGGGCGTGCCTCTTTTGAATCGCGTTAACTACAGTTTGGCGGGCGGAGTGGGAAAATATGCGTGGAAGCGGCAAAAAAGGAGCTGGCAGGCTTCCCCGCCAGCCGCATGATGGCATCCTTTACTTTAGGCATTATAGGGCGACTGATCGGCAGCCGCTCTCCATTTTTCATAACCATCCAGTTGCCGTCTATCGCACGGGCAAAATCAAGATTGATAAAGCAACTGCGGTCTGTAAACACAAACCGGGGATCGTTGATCGATTCGAATATTTCCTTG
>CANTDZ010000149.1 GCA_947652665.1 uncultured Clostridia bacterium | reverse complement strand
GCAATTCCATCTTTAAAATACTTTTCCTTTAATTTCCGAGAACTTTTTTTAAGTTTCTTCAAATCCCTTATAATAAAAATCCTCCCATTTCCAAAATTCTTCTGATAAATTTATTCCACTTGCGAACGCCGCGGATCTATTCCCTACCGAAAAAGCAGGTCTATATTCAGATAAAGCTTTCCCTTGTTTCGGCTCAGAAGGGCAAAAACAAGGGAAAATACATAAGGCTGGAACACGAAACAGGCAAAACGCCTTGAAAATACAGCGTTTTCAGAGGGTTTCATAGGCAAATCTGAATTTGAAAGCGAGGCAAACAATGAAAAAGAATATATTGATAGGTTTAATAGTAGGAATTGTAATGGCCATAATTTGGAGCATTGTCTTTATCAATGTACTTAAAAGTATGGCTGGAATAGGTATCGGAATAGGTTTTGGCATTGCGTTTGGTATATCTTCTGGCATGATTTTTATAAAAAACCATAAAAACAGGCAATAGCGATAAACTCTATTTTATCAAGGCAGCCACTCTTTGAAACTGCTGTATATTGTTCCTTTTTGCGTGCAGACTACTTCCATACATGGACAAGAAAGGAAGGCGTTTGCCATGAAAAGCGTGAGCAAGAAGGAATACGGACAGATGGTCAAGGAGGCGTCGCCGCCGTCGCCGGTGCTGAAGGACTGCGCGCTGGCTTTCGTGACCGGCGGGTTTATCTGCACCATCGGCCAGCTGCTGTGCAATGTGTATCAGAATATGGGGCTTGAGATGAAGGATGCCCGTGCGATGGTGTCGATCAGCCTGATATTGATTTCGGCGACTCTGACAGCTATTGGCTGGTATGACAAGGCCGCTAAGCACGCTGGCGCGGGAATGCTGGTGCCTATTACAGGGTTTGCGAACTCGATGGTTTCGCCGGCGATGGAGTTTAAGTCGGAGGGATTTATTACAGGCCTTGGGGCGAAGCTGTTCACCGTTGCCGGGCCGGTGCTGGTGTTCGGCATTACGGCCAGCGTGGTGTTTGGGCTGATTTTGTGGCTCTTCCAACTTTGACCCCTATTATTCAAATAATCCCCCAAGCCGGGTCGGCATCGCCGCCCGGCTTTTTCTGTCCCCTGGCATATCCCTCCGCTTCGCCGAATATCCATGAACATACACAACTAGCCGTAGAAAGGATGTCTATCATGAAATGGGAAGAAATGTTTTTCGGAAAATGCTTCATCTCCGATTTAGGCGGGGAACAGGTGGTGGAAAACGGGGACAAGGAAGAACTCCTGCTGGACCGCTATGCCGTGTGGTCGCCCATGCCGGGGGGTAAGAGCCATCAAATCGTAGAGATTGGCAGCAATCTGGAAAGCCTCATGGAAAAATACCACATCCCCCAAGACCGCGTGTGCGTGCTGGTCCAGTAAAAGACAGCGGAAAGGAAGAGCAAAATGAAAATGGAAAGCCTGCTCCAGACCGTGGGGACAGCTATGCAGGATGCCTACCGGGCCATTGAATACAATGCGATGGGCCAGTTCTTTGATACATATTTCGACAAAACCCAAAAGGAAGGCGACAGAATTGCCTACACGCCCAAAATCATCGAGGTAGAGATCCCTTCCCCAGGCACGGGAAAGGCCGGCAAGGTGCTGTACACGCCCACGGCCGCGCTGGTCCGGCACAAAAGCATGAATTTGGACTGCGTCCGGCTCCAACTGAATATAGATGTAGTGGAAGAGGCGGAGGAGGGGCTGCAGGTCTCCCCACGGGGTGCCTGCCCGCCGGAAGACGCCGTCCAAAACGCCGGGACGCTGGAAATAACCCTGAAATGCTCGGATGCCGCGGAAGGGATAGCCCGTATCGAAACGCAGCTTCACGGAATGCTGTAATTTTATAACAGGAGGACCATCATATGTCTATCACACAGGATTTTGTAGGGGCCCCGCTGGGACTGCTGGTTTCCCAGCCCATTATCGAGGTGGCCAAAGGGCAGGCGGAGCTCTGCAATGTGTACTTGGACCAGCTTTTCCGTCTGGCCTTCAAGTCCATGCCCGACACGGAAAAGGATGAGAGCGTAGAGGCCCGGGTGGTAAAGTTCAAGCTCAACCGCACCGTGGTGGACTCTGCCAGCGGCTCCACCAAGATCGTGCCGGTCGAGGTCGAAGCCCCGCTGCTGGCGCTGGTGCCGGTGCCGGCCTTTACCATGGATGAAGCCACCGTCCGCTTTACCATGGAGGTCAAGGAGACCACCATGGAAAAAACCGCAGAGGGGACCCAGACCGGCTTCCAGTCCGGTTTCAGCGCGTGGGGCTACAGCGCCTCCGTGTCCGGCAATGTCACCACCAGCCGGGAAAACACCCGCAACACGGACAAATCCGCCAAATATGATATCTACGCCCGGGCCGCCCAGCAGCCGCCTGCCGAGGGTATGGCAAAGCTGAGCAGCATCTTCGCCTCCGTCATCGAGCCCATCACCACGGGCTCATAACTGCCTATGCTGACACTTTACAATGGCCGCGAGGAGATCGAACAGCCGCAGAACCACCTGCTTTGCAGCCTGATGCAGGATATGGACGCCACTGTCCAGCGTTGCGCAGATAAGGCGTATTCCATAGACGCTCTGGACGAGGGCCGGCCCAAGCAGCGGCTATGGAAAAGCATGGTCAGCCAGTTCATGGCATCCGGCGGGGAAACGGCTGGCTTCCAGTACGCGCGCTACGGCTACGCGGTCGAAGATATGGCAAACGTCATCATGACGAATCAATACTCCAATGGGATGAACGGCTTTACCATAAAGCTGCAGGACTATCATAACGAGACCATCCCGGATATCGTCATCCTGGGCGGGGGTGGAAAAGAAGTGGCCTGGCTGGACATAACCAGCTATACCAGCAGGGGTCATATTTTTCATAAGGGCGGCAGCCAGTGGCGCACCAGGGAGTTTGTGGGAGAGCTGCTCTACCCCCCTTTTGACAGGACGAACCTGCGCGCTTCAAACGAATCCGGCATCGGTGTCCGCGCGGGAGTCCTTGCCATGGCCAGGGCCCTGGAAATGCGTCAGCACAAGGTGGAGGATATTTGCTATGAGATGCTCGGACACATACTTGGTATCTTTAGCCAGAGATTCCCGGAAACCAAAGCAGAGGTGGCGGCCGTTTTCGAAGAAGTCACAGGGGAGAGCTTCCCTCTCGGGGAAAAGCATAAGATTATAAAGTCCAGCTTGAAGCAATACGTGAGCAGACGGGGCAGCTTCCTGAATTCCTATGGCCGTGTGGCAAGGGAAGTCCTGAACCGGTTTTATAAAGACGGCTCTGAAAGCAAGTCCGCGTCCACCAATTATTTTTCGGCCATCCTCAACCGTACACAGAAAAAACAGCAAAGGTACGAAACCTTTGTAGACGACTTCTTTGACGTTCCGGACGATTTCGACCACGACCCGGATTTCGACCCGGGCCTGTTCTTCTAACCGAACCCAAAAGCCCAGCCCGCATATGTCTCTCCTGACTGTGCCGGCTGGGCCTTCTTTATCTTGCGTTCCATTTCCCCATCTGCTATAATAACAATGACCTTGAAAGTCCGGATTGGCCTAGATCTAAAAAGAGGTGTAAGTTATGAGTATAAGTTTCCGCAGCAAGCCTAGCATGCCCATAAGGGCTACAGGCGCTTCCCGGTCTGGTACGGCCCAGACTTCCCCTTTCGTGCATGGATTGGACACTATGGCTATCAGCGCGGGATGCCTGCGCCATCTGAAAGAGCTTGGGGGGCACGAGACAGCCAGCAGTACAACACCTGTATATCAGAACAGGCAGAACCTTCCTACAATCTATACCCGCAAGGGGGAGCGCCAGCCGCTGCCTGCTTCCACACAGGAGGCCATACAGAAAACCATCGAAAGCCTAAAAAGCACATTGGAACAAGATGCGGATTTCCTTTCCAGGCCCACCAGAAGCTTTTTCGATTCTCCCGTGGCCCGGCAGCTTGCTACAGCAATGATACTGGGAGACCAGGACTTGCAGGATCAGGTGGCCAAAACGATATGGGAAAACTGGAGCAACACAAATGAAACCGCCCAACGCTATCCCGACCAGGGCATCCCTACGGTAGAGCTTCCCGATGACTATCATGACATCGACATCCCCGCCATGCTGCGCAGCCAGAACCAGCAGACTGTAAGTGCCGTGCTGTTCGGCTTTGACGAGGTAATGGTGAGAAAAGCACGGACAACCGGCCTTACCGATACAGAGCGCCTGCTGTCCACATGGTACGCGCAGATTGATTTTGCCTCCCACGCCACATTTGACGACAAGGCCCAGCCGATTCTAGGGCAAATCGAAAAGGAGTTCCAGGAGAATGGGCTGGAGTTTGACAAAAACAAATCCTATTCGTTCTCTTTGGACACGTCTGATTTTACCTTTACCGTCTCGGGAGGGACAGAGCAGGAAAACGCGCTGAT
>CANTDZ010000148.1 GCA_947652665.1 uncultured Clostridia bacterium | reverse complement strand
CGCAGAGGGTATCAAAAATTCCTCCTATTTCCGGTGCCGCACTTGATTTTTCCCGTTTTGTATAGTAGAATGTATATATAAGGTTCTAATTTGGTTTTTTTTCATACGCATTTTGCCATATGGCAAAGGGGGGAAACGGGCTGCAGCCCGTTTCATCCTATCATGTTGGCACCGCCATCGGAAAGGGGGCTGCGCCGTGACGGACAAGGAATTGCATAAATTGGGCAGACGCGAGCTTTTACAGCTGCTGCTGGCCCAGGGCCGGGAGGCCGAAAAAGCCAAAGCCAAACTGGCAGAGGCCCAGGAGGAGCTGAAAGAGCTGCAGGAAGGCTACGAGCGCCTGAAAAACAGGCTCAACGATAAGGACGCCCAAATACTGCAGTTGCGGGAGAGCCTGCAGGCCCAGCGGCAGGGCCAAGGGTTCCTGCCGGAGGAGGACTTGCGGATGGACTTTGCCCAGGTGCGCAGCGGGAGCGTCCCGGCTGCCCCGCCGCCCCGGCCCATGCCGGCTTATCAAGCGCCCGTTCGTCCCGCCCCGGCGGCAGGGGGAAGGCCCCGACACGCCCAGTCCAGCGCCCCCAGCGTCCAGCGGACCCCGCCGCCCCAGGCCCCCAGGGTCATGGAGGTGGTGCAGATCGTCCAAGGGAAAATGCAGCCGCAGAGCCGGATGCTTTTGCGGCCCCAGAGGGTCGATGAGGGCACTTAAACCAGTTGAAGCGAGGGAAGCCGCTTGAAGGAGAAGAAAAAGGAGACAGGCCAGGAGAAGGATGGCAAGGAGAAAGAAGAGGAAAAAGTCGTAGACCTGCCTACGGTCGCCCAGGTGGAGGCCGAGCTGGAAAAGGAATTGAGCAAGAAAGAGTACAACCGCGTGGTGCGCACCATCCTGTTTGCGCTGATGGTGACGGCGGCCGCCGCGGTGATCGTAGCAGTGCTGATGTTCCCGGTGCTGCGCATGAGCGGCACGTCCATGACCGATACGCTCATGGAGGGCGATATCGTCGTCACCATGAATTCTTCCGATTTTACTACCGGGGACGTGATCGCTTTTCATTATAATAACAGTTTGCTGGTCAAGCGGGTGATCGCCGTGACGGGCGACTGGGTGGACATCGATAAGGACGGCAATGTCTTTGTCAATGGCGAGCAGCTGGATGAGCCTTATGTTTCCGACAAATCCCTGGGCGAGTGCAACATCACGCTGCCTTACCAGGTGCCGGAGGAGAGGATTTTCGTCATGGGCGACCATCGGGAGACGTCCATTGACAGCCGGAACACGGCGGTAGGCTGTGTAAGCAAGGATCTTGTGGTTGGGAAGCTTCTTTTTCGGGTGTGGCCCCTAAGCGGGTTTGGCACCATACAATAGCCCTTTTAATGGTACGAAAGGATGGAGAGCATGGCTAACATGGTTATTGACAAGCAGGCACAAAGAATGCTGGGGAAACGGCGGCGGAACCGCCGGTGGATTCCAGTGGTGGCCTGCCTGGTGCTCGTTGTGGCAGTGGGCACGTTCTACTTCATGATGCAGCAGGGGCAGGCAATGGCTTGGCGCGATATGGAGCTGGACTGCCTGACCAGCGTCCATGCGCATACCGAGGCGTGCTTCGATGAGGAAGGCCGAATTGTGTGCGGCCTTGCCGACTATCTGGTGCATGAGCATGGCGACGAATGCTACGACCGGGAGGGCAATCTGGCGTGCCAGCTGCGGCAGGTCAAGGAGCATCATCACGACGAGGCCTGCTATGAGAAGGTCAACGTGGCCACGGCCTGCGGACTGGACGAAAACGTGGGCCATGTACATAGCGACGCCTGCTATGAGGCGGTGCTGGCCTGCGGGATGGAGGAAGCGCCGTCCCACAGCCATACCACGGACTGCTATGATGAAAACGACGAGCTCATCTGCGGGTTGGAGGAGGCCGAGGGCCACTCCCACACGGAGGAGTGCTATGAAAAGGAACTGACTTGCACCATAGAGGCAGGGGAAGGCGGACACCTTCACACCGACGCCTGCATGGTGGGCGAGCTGGTGCTGACCTGCCCGAAGCCGGAGATCAGCCTGCACAAGCACGCCGATGAGTGCTATGATTTTTATGATGAAAATGGGGAACTCCTGCCGCTGGAGGAAGCGATTGAGCGGGAGGAGCGTTTTGCCAAGCAGGTCGCGGACGGCGAGGAGCCGGAGTTCGAGCTGCCTTTGCGCGCGCTCAAGTGCGGGATGCTCCAGACCGAGGAGCACGTGCACGGCAATGAGTGCTTTAAGAAAATCGAGCAAGAGCCCGAGAGCGAGGTTCTTGACAGCGGTTTGGAGAGCAGCGGGCTCGAGAGCAGTGAGTTGGAAAGCAGCGGTTTAGAGAGTAGTAGCTTGGAAAGCAGTGCACTGGAAAGCAGCGATTTAGAGAGCAGCAGTTTGGAAAGCAGCGACCTGGAAAGCAGTGAAATAGAAAGCGGCTTGGAGAGCAGCGGCTTAGAAAGCAGCAGCTTGGAGAGCGAGCTGGAGAGCAGCCAGCCGGAGGAAGAAGTCCCGGAAGAGCCTGCGGAGCCGGAGGGCAGCAGCACGGTTGCTTATGAGGACGAAACTTTGAAAGTGACCGCCGAGTTTGTGGACGGCCAGCCCGAGGGCGCGCACCTGGTGGTGGAGCGTCTGGAGGATGCGGACCAGCTGGCGAAAAAGCAGGCCAAGCTGAAGCGGACCATGGAGGACGAGGATTATAGCCTTCATGCGCTGCTGCAGGTGGGCTTGCAGGATGAGAACGGCGAAGAAGTGGAGTTTGACGGCGCGGTGTCCCTGACCGCTGAGTTCTTCGGCGAGGGAGCCGGCGCGGAAGGTGCCAACATTTGCGCGGTGGCTTACCGTCAGGCGGAGGAAGATTTGGAGCTGGAAACGGTTCCGGGCATGGTGCTGGATATGGAGAAGGCCGTGTCCCTGCCGGTGGCACTGGGCGCGAATGGCGGCGCAGTCACGGAAATTGAAGAAGCGACTTTGTTGGGGTTTGCCAGCAAGGCTCCCGTGCGCGTAAATGCCGATGACGTAGAGGACGGCGAGGACGAGGACGGCCCTGCAGAGGATAATACGCTGCATTTGGACCAGTCCTTCTCGTACAGCACGGAGTCGAAGTTTGAGCTGGTTTTCCATATCCAGGGCGACGCGGAGCTGGCTGTGAGCGAGAGCCCGGCAGAGCCTGAGGAGACCGTGGAGCCGTCGTCTGAGCCGGAGATTTTCTGGGGCGAGGATGCGCCTGCGGAAGTGGAGCCCGACGAGCCGGTCATGGCCGGGATGAGTGATATTATTGTAAGCAGCATCGAATCTGCCAGCAGTTTGGCGGAACCGGATGAGGCGGTTTCCAGCACGCCGGAAGAAAGCCAAGGGGAAAGTGCACCCTCCGCTGAGCCGGAGCCGACCCCGGAGCCGAAAAAGAAGCTGGGCGGGACGGTGTCTACGGGCAGCGTGCTTCCGGCGAATACGGAGCTCGTTTTGGAGCAGCCGCTGCAGTTTGTTGTGGAGCAGGTGCAGGATGGCGATCCTGCCTATAAGCCTTATGCGGAATATGTGCAGATTGACGAAGAAGAATCGGCTGCCGAGATCCCGCCGCTGGAGGTGCTGGCCTATAAGATGTTCTATGCGGGCCAGGAACTGGATCTTTCCGGCTGCGAGGTGACGGTGGAAGTCAAGGCCACGCCGGAGCTGGAGGAATTGGTGGCGGAGCTGGTGGGTTCGGAGGAGCCGGACGACGAGGGTTACAGCGAGGTCGCCATGCTGGTTTCCGTCCTCGGGCCTGCCGATGGCGTCCAGCAGGAGCCTTCCTATACCATTTACGCCGACGCGGATGCTGCGGCCGCTGCCCAGGAAAAGGCAGAGGCGGAGGCGGCCCTGCGGGAGGTCGTGGAGGGGAAGTTTGACGCTTCTGCCAATTCGGATGTTTGCGTGCTGGATTCGAAGGATTTGACCCGGGAGAGCTCGGGGGTTTTGATGAGCCTGCGGCTGAAGTCGGCCAGTGCGGACGCGGTGGGCGCTGCTGTAGATGAAAGCGACCAGGCCGAGCCGGACGCCGGTGCGATGGCGATGCTGGATGAGCCGGAGGTTATGCTGCTGTCGGGTGCGGGCGCTACGACTGACAACACTCTGGCGCTAGCCAGCAATAGGTCGTTGAATCCGCATTTTACGGTGGAGTATTATTCGTATTTGGATAGAGTGGTACGAAGAACTGGCACATATCCTGGGGCGGATGCTCTCTCAGTAATTGATACAGATGCAAATGGCGGGTTGCCTAAAAATGGTAAACCTTTTCCAGCATCTACAAATATTTTTGTAAAGAATGGCACAGGGGAAAATGGCGAAGAAGAAAATGGTGAAGAAGAAAATGGTGAAGAAGAAAAGGGTCAAATTGTTACAGAATCTATTCTTACTAAAATATATGAAAGTAGAGAATGCGATTATTTTACAAAGCCTAATCTCCAATACTTTGATGCTGTGGCTAATTCTGAGAGAGCAT
>CANTDZ010000147.1 GCA_947652665.1 uncultured Clostridia bacterium | reverse complement strand
GCAAAGCGGTGCATATTATCCTCGCCCACCTTCACAAAGCGCAAGTCGCCGCGCTTGACCTGGTTGTATGCCGCGTTGCCCTCCCGGTACTCCTTAACAGAACCGTCAATCAGCACCTCAAAGGGCCGGATGGTCTTGTCGGTCCAGAGATAACCGGTGCCGGGTTTGCTCTCGGCCAACTCATAGGAGCCATAAGGCAGCGCCCGCACATCGGACTGCGCTGCGCCGTCCTTGACTTCGATGGTCAGGCACACCTCGTCCGGCTGATACAGAGCGCCGTCCACATAGACGGCGTTCCGGCTCTTGTTGGTGATTTCGAACAGAGTACCATCCAAACTAGCCATTCCCAATGGGGTCATGAGCAGAGATTCCAGGTCGCGCTTCTCAATAAGAACCCCGCCGCGCACGACCTCGTTATCCATATAGAATGGATATACCTCACCGTTCTCCACAACCTCTACAGGCTGGTCTGGGGCCGTGTTCAGCATGGACTGGTTCGTTGCGCTCTCGTGGAGGATATAGGCCCCATATGGCAGAGCGTCCGGCGCGGTGCTGGCCTTGCCCTGGCTGTCGGTGGTGAGGGTCAGTGCCACCTCGCCAGGATCGATGCTCTTGTCGTTGACGATTACGGGGTTCCTGCTGTCGTTGATGATTTCAAACTTGATGCCGGAAAAATCCGCGTCGCCCTGTGGGGTTGCGCCTGTGATGGTGTCACGCTTTTCCACAGATAAGCCGCCCCGTACCACATCATCCTCGCCAGTCGCGGGGTACACCTTTTTGTTTTCGCTGATGGTGACAGTCTGGGGTTGGAAGGTGAGCAGCATGGATTCATTTGTAGCAGATTCCCGCACCTCATAACGGCCAAAGGGGAGGGCGTCGTCCGCTGTGCTGGCCCGGCCATCTGCATCGGTGGTCAAAGTAGCCACAACCGCGCCGGTGGCGTAGGTCTGCCCGTCCACCTCAACAGGGTTGGCGCTGCGGTTGACGATTTCAAAAATGATGCCGGAAAAATCCGCGTTGCCCTGAGGCGTGGCCCCGGTCTGGCTGTCCTGCTTCTTGATGGCAATGCCGCCCCGGACTACCTCGTTATCAGCGGTAAGGGTGTGCATCTCCCCGTCCCCGCTGATGGTAACCGGGATTTCCTCATCAAAGGTTTTCTGCATCGAATTGTTTGTGGCAGATTCCTTTACAATGTAATCGCCATAGGGCAGGGCATTGGGACCGGTGGTGGCCATGCCTTTGGCGTCCGTGGTGATAGTCATGGCAACCGAACCGGAGGCGCAGGTCTTGCCGTTCACCACGACCGGGTTATCGCTGTCGTTCACGATGTCAAACTTTATCCCCGCAAAGCTGGCGTCGCCCTGGGGTGTTTTCCCGGTGACAGTATCCCGCTTTTCAACAGAAACGCCGCCCCGGATCACTTCTTCCGTCAAATCCTCCGGCTCGAACTCGAAAATATCAACTATCCCACCACTTTCTGAACCAATCGTGTAAGTGTGTATGGTGGTATCAAGTTTGTACCCTTCTGGGGCCTTGATTTCTTGTACTTTTACAGTTCCGAATGGGATGCCCGTAAAAGGTGGTAATATACGGCCACGTTCGTCGGTGGTGCCCTCTTTTGTAACCGTCTGGCCATTTTTTTGGTATGTTATCTGGTACACAGCCCCAGCAAGGCTTGCGTTGCCTTGGGGAATACTGCCCGTACCAATGTCCTTTTTGACGGCCAATAATGCAATTGTTCCAGGGTCATCCTGCACATTTAACTCGGCATCTGTTTCATTTATAGTAAAAGTATAGATTTTTTCATCTAATTTGTACCCTTTAGGGGCTTTTATTTCTTTTACCGAATAAGTTTTGCCGTTCGTAAGGGCGTTTTGAAGCTCCGCATGGCCGTTAGCATCGGTAGTAAAAGTAGCAATAGGAGTACCAATAGCGTTTGTGCCCTCATAAATACCATAGGTAGCCCCCGCCAAGCTATAGCAATTATTGCCGTTAGTGACGGTGGCATCGGCGGAGGTCTTGTTCAGCGTCACGTTAAAGCCCATAGGCTCCAGCTTGATAACAATGTAAATACAGTTTGCCGCCTTGGGCACAATAGAGCCGATTTGGTTGCCGCCGCTGCCATCGGTGCTGCTGTGCCAGAGGATATCCTCCCCGGAGGATTCACCCCAATAGAAGCCGATGTGGTTGTCCACCCCGTCCTCAAAGGGGGACAGGCTCCAATACATGAGAATGATGTCGCCCTTTTCCAGCTTGCCGTCGGCCAGCATTTCAGCTTTGGTGTTGTAGATGTAGCAGGTAAGGCCCGCCGCCTTGGCCAGTTGGTAGTAATTAGACGCGCCTGCCAGCAGGTCGTAGGGCTTGCCGGAACCAAAGTAGAGTGCGTCGCCAGTACTCTTGATAAGGTCGATAGCACGGGAAGAGTCTAGCCCCACCTTGCGCAGCACATAGCCTACAAACCCGCCGCAGTTCATGCCGGCAGAGCCGTTGTAGGAGGTGTCCCCGTTGGGGGACTGTACATCGCCGCCCGCATAGGGGGTGCCCAGGTAGTAGCTGTCGTGTTCGTGGGCGGAGAGTTCGTCCACGATAGCTTTCCGGGTCACACCGTAGTTGGTGAGGTAGCTACTGCCGTTCCCCAAGTCCGACTGTACTTTGGAAATAGGGTCACGGGCACGTAAAACGGGCATTTCCGCTGCCTGCATGTTGTCTGCCATGCTGGAGGTATCATCCTGGAGCGGTATTTCCTCCACAGGAGGTTCTTCCGGCATAGAAGAATCCACATCTTCTGCGGGTACTTCGGAGGAAACCGCGCTGTCCGCGTCCGGTTCCGCTTCTGTGGCAAATGCTGAAAATGGCGCCATGCTAACACATAGCACTACAGCCAGAAATAAGGCTAAAGCCCTGTTATAAATATGTTTCATGTATTCATCCTTTCCCATATGTTGTTGATTTTCTTCCCCGGCTGGGCAGGCAGAGCGCCCCGCACCCCCCCTTTCAACGAAAAAGGGCATAACAAAAGCCCCCTGATTTCTCAGGGGGCTTTTCCAGCCTTTGTGCCTTGTTCAGATATATTCCCAATGGCCTACTTCTTCTATCCAGACTTCCTCCTTGACTTCCACCATTTTGAGTTCGGTGTGGCCGGGTACATCAATTACCCACACTTTGTTACCTGTATAAATAGGGTCACTGGCAACTTGGGTATAGTTACTGCACCCGGTATATTCGCCTGTTTCAAGCATATTGTCCCAATCAATAGAATCCGCTATATGCTTCTCAATTTCCGCTTCTGTCTGTGCTACATAGCCACATTGATTACAACGGTATACAGGTACTCTTATGACTTCATCCTCCCAATGCCCAACCTCGCCCACAGTCACTTCCTGTAACTCAAGCCGTGTCACGGTCTCATAATGCCCCGGCACATCCACCACCCACACCCTGTCGGGCATGGCAAGGGTGGAGTTTGCCAGCAGTTCCCGGCAGTTATAGAGTATTTGCGCTACCTGGGCGCGGGTCGCGGTGCCCTGGGGGTCAAGCTTCCCCTCTGCGCCATTCAGGACCTTATGGGAAACAGCCCACTCCATGGCAGTACGGGCATAGCCGGAAATGTTGCCGTTGTCCGTGAACGCACCCAAAGCCCCGGCTGTTGTGGAGGTATCCGCCCCGCAGCCTTTTGCGTAATGATAGAGGATAACCGCAAGCTGCTCCCTGGACAGGCTGCTGTTAGGGGCAAACAGGCCGCCGCCAATGCCGCCTACCAGCTTATTTTGGTAGGCCCATTCCACAGGCGGGGCATACCATTGGCCTGCGCCCACATCGGAAAAGCTGGAGCCTGTATATTGATGGGCGCTGTAATTCTCTGTCTTGTTCGCCAGCACGGTCACGAACATCCCCCGGGTCATGGTGCCATTGGGGGTGAAGGTTGTCTGTGAAGTACCGTTGAACAGCCCCTCGTCTGTGGCGTAGTCCACCGCGTCATAATACCATGCGCCGGGCGCAACATCCGTGAATTTCTCCGCAGCAGCCGCGCTGGCCGTCATGGGCAGGGCCAGAACCAGCATGAAAACCAAAGCAAACAATGTCTTTTTCATGGCTCAACCCTCCCCGCTTTCTACCTGGATATCATGGTTTCCCATATATTCATATACAGCAGATTGCAAGACTTTTGTGAGAACCACACCTTGGGATACCGCGTAAAGGGACAAGGCTTCGTGGGCGGCCGGTTCGATACGGATGGTTATATTGCCCGTAAAAGCGCGGGCGGGTTCCGTATGCTTTTCCTGGCAGTCCAACAGGTACTCATCAATCGTCTGATGAAAGGCTTCCTTAAGCCCGTCCACTGTGCGGGCACTGAAAGCCGACAAGTCGTTCATCCCCAAGACCTTCCCTGTTAAACTGTCTTTAGCATTGGTGTAGACCACTGAGGCAGTATAATTTTTGTACCGTAATGTGTTTGTAGGCTTCATTTCTCAGACCTCCTCCTAAGTTCT
>CANTDZ010000146.1 GCA_947652665.1 uncultured Clostridia bacterium | reverse complement strand
CCCGGGGTATACCTCCAAAGTCAACGTATCCATAGGCTTTTCGCCTACATAGGACTGTTCCTCCATCATGGGCAGGATGCTGCCCGCCTTTACATAAATGGGACAGGTATCCAACGGCGCCTCCCGGACGAACCACACAGGCCCCTCTATCCGCTCTTTGGTCCAGTAGTCGTACCAGGTTCCCTCCGGCAGATACACCATTCGCTTTCTCATGCCCTGGTTCACTACCGGCGCCACCAGAATCCGGCTTCCCACCAGGAACTGGTCATTACACTGCCTGGCCGCCTGGTCTTTCTCATAGTGGTACACCAAAGGCCGCATAATGGGCGCCCCCGTGCGCTCTTCCTCATAGAACAAATCGTAGAAGTAGGGAATCCACTGGTAGCGCAGCTTCACATATTTCCGGTAGATGTCCAGCACCTCCCTGCCAAACTGCCAGGGCTCCTGCTCCCTGGTGCCCATGGCGGAGTGGTTGCGGAACAGGGGCGAGAAGCATCCCACCTGTATCCAGCGCGCCAGAAGCTCCGGCGTGGTGTCCGAGCCGAACCCGCCGATGTCCGTGCCCACGAAAGGCATGCCGGAGAGTCCCAGGTTGCACAGCTGGGGAATGGCCATCTGCACATGGGCCCACATGCTGTGGTTGTCCCCGGTCCAGGCGGTTGCATACTTCTGGCTGCCGGCATAGCAGGCCCTGGTGATGACGAAAGGCCTGCGTCCGTCCAGTTTCTTCAGGCCCTGGTAGGTGGCCTTTGCCATCAGATGGCCGTACACATTGTGCATCTCGCTGTGGTCGGTCTCCCTGTCCCCGTCCGTGAATTTCACGTCGTCCGGCAGGGGCCCATGGAAGCTGGCGGGCTCGTTCATGTCATTCCAGATGCCCCGCACGCCCATGTCCAGCAGGAACTTCTGGTTTTCCCCCCACCATTTCCGCACGTCCGGATTGCCAAAGTCAGGAAAAGCCGCGTCCCCGGGCCAGACCGCGTTGATATAGACCTCACCCTCCGGCGTTTTTGCAAAATAGCCGTTCTCCACGCCCTCCTTATAGATAGAGTACTCCTCGTCTTTCTTCACGCCGGGGTCGTTGATGGTGACCACCTTGAAACCCCTGTCTTTCAGGCTCTTAAGGTACCCCTTAGGGTCGTTGTGGTAGCGGCCCATGTTCCAGGTGAATACCCGGTAGCCCTCCATGTAGTCAATGTCAAAGTGAATGACATCGCAGGGAATATCGTTCTCCCGCATGCCGGAAGCCACCTTTTCCACATCCTCCTGGGTCATATAGCCCCATCTGGACTGATGGTACCCCAGCGTCCACCGCTGGGGCAGGGGGCAGGTGCCTGTGAGATAGGTGTAGCCCCGGAGCACCTGGGCCATGGAGTCCCCGGCGATATAGTAGTAGTCCAGGTCCCCGCCCTCGGAGCCGAACCAGTAGTATTCCTGAGACTCCTGTCCCATGTTGAAGTAGCTCTTGAACGTATTGTCCGCAAAAATGCCGTACACATGGCTGTCCGTCAGCGCCATAAAAAACGGGATGGACTTATACAGCGCCTTGAAGCTGTCCACCTGGGGGTCCGGATTGTCCGTGTTCCACATTTCGTAGTCATAGTGGCGCTTGTCCAGAAAGCCCGTCTTATCCCCCAGCCCGTAGAAGTGCTCGCCGCCTGACAGCTTCTTGCACACCTCAAAGGCGCATTCCTTTCTTCCGGCCATCGCGGAATGCCCCTCCGCCTCCAGAAGCCTCACCATCTCGTCGCTGACCCGCTTCAAGGGCTTGCGCTTTCCCCGAAAATCCATGCAGACCTCCGCGCCGTCCTTGTCGAAAAAGTCCACATAAAAGCCGTCGCTGACCCGGGCGCAGACCACTCCCGTGCAAATCCAGAGGCCGTCCGGTTTCTCTTCTGTCCGGATATCCGTGGGCATCCCTTTCTCCCCCTCAATGGCCTTAGAGCAGGCCCTCCCTCCGCCGCTGCCGCTAAAGACATTGACAATGCGCGGCGTCAGCACCTCTATCCTGGCCGAAGCCCCCTCAAAGCGCAGCTCTATGACCTGTCCTTTTCTCTCATAGCCTGTCAGTTTCCCATATTCCATAGTCCGTAGTCCCTCCTTATGGTGAAATTTTTGTCAAGCTTTACCTGTCTCTTATAGTATACATAATTTCCGCCCCTGTAACAACCTATTCCGAATGGACTTTGCCAGATTTCCTAGAAAGCGTCCGGGCCGTCTCCCGCCCTCCTGGCCCCGTTCCCGTTTTTTGCAGCGCACAAAAAAAGACATGTCTCCATGTCCTTTTTCGCTGCTCTCCCTCTTGCCCTACACATCCCTATTCTTCAGTCCCTTGCCGATAAACGGCACTTCAAAAAAATCCTTTGGGTGCTTCCGAATCAGATAATCTATATAGTTCCCAATCATCAGCGCATAGCTGTAATACCCCATGGCGTTGGGGTGAAAGCCCAGGGCAAAGGTTTTTCGCATCTCCTCATCGTACACCGGCCCATCCTTTGTCATGTCGATGAGATAGGTGAACGAAAACAGCCCGCACATCTTCTTCATCTCTTCCGCCACGCCGCAGATGATGGGGTCCCCCATCTCCTCCCCCCGTCTCTGCATGGACACCAGGAAAATCCGGGCATCCTTTTCTATCCCTTTCAATTTCGACACAATGCGGCCCATATTGCCGAAAAAGGTGTCCGGATTCCGCTCCGGCTCCTGCGGGTGGATATCCGCCGCGCTGCCCACAGGATGCCCGCAGACAAACATGTCGTTATTTCCCAGGGCTATGATATAAGCCTGGTTCCACTGCCAGAAATCATTCTGGTCCGCCCAGCTGTCGTAGAACTCTTTGGCCGTCATACCGCCCCGGGAATAATTGTGGTACACAGTCCCCGTGAGCCGTTCCAGCACGGCAGGCCAGGAATACTCGTACATGTCATGGTACAGAATCGTTCCCGCCTCGTCGTGAGACTCAAACTCCCCCGAGGACAGGGAATCCCCTATGACCCCGATTTCCTTAAAAATACCCGCGAACCCACAGGTGCCTTTCAGATTGTCCAACGGCCCCTCATCCGGCGCCACCGTAAATAAATCCAGCTTCATTTTGCTCTCCTCTCCTTATCCCATTCCGCTCCGGTCACTTTCTTCAAGTCCAGACCACGGGTCTCTCCCACATATCTCCAGATGATAAAAATCGCCCCAACGAGCCCCGGAATCGTCAGTCCCAGGTACATATAGCCAAAGGTCTCCTTTGGAAGAAGCGGCAGCAGCACAATGGTCACAATGGTGGCCAGCCCGCCGATGATGCCGTTGAGCAGCGTGTTGATGACCGTCACCGAGGAGCGCAGATTGGTGGGCGAAGACTCCGAGAACATAATGCCGCCGATGGTGTCTCCCGCTCCCCAATAGCTGCCCATGAAGCCGCCGATGGCAAAGCCCGTCAGAACCGGCGTCCAGCCCAGCATGGAGCTTGCGATGAACAGGCTGTAGCAGACCACCGCCGAACAGGACATGGCGATTATGGTTACTTTTCTTCCGAACCGGTCCGACACCAGTCCGGCGATAAACGTCATCAGGGCATTCCCCACCGGGTAGAGATACAGCGCCAGCGTAATGGCTTCCTCCGACATCAGCGCCGATTCTTTCATCACCGTATTGTAGGTGGCCGTGGCAAGTGACGCAGAGTAGAAGAAACAGCAGGCCAGCATCAAAAACCTTAACTGCCTGTGCCGGAACGCGAATTTTACCGCGTTGACAATCCCGCCCTGGGCATTGTTGTTCTTCTCCTCCCTGGTCTGCTTCTCCCTTTCCTCCATGGGCGTTTTTAAGTATTTCACCCGGTTGACCACAAAGGTATTGGTCTCCTTTGCAAACAGCAGGGCCGCCAGGGACAGGGCAAAGCCCAGAATGGCAGGCACTAAGTACACCAGATGCCACCGGTCGCTCTGGTTCTTCATAAACGTGGCCCGCAGCAGGGGAATCAGCAGCGTCCCCAATATGGCCACCGCTTTCGTCAGCGCGTAATTCCGCGCCCGGTTCTTCTCGCTGGAACACTCCAGAATATACACGCACTGCATGTCATGGGAAACCATAAAGCCCATCAGGGTACCGCCCACCATATACACGAAAATATTGTCGGACAGGTACACCAGAAACAGCCCCAGCCCCATCATCAAAGTATTGATTACCAAAAAAGGCTTCCGCCCGAACCGGTCCGCCAGCGGACGATAGAACACAATCAGCAGCGTCACCGGATAGGTAATAAAGCCCAGCGCTGAAGAGAGGGACAGTCCCTCGCCGTACTCCAGCCCCATGTTCCGGACAAAAAATTCATTGATGATGTTGGACTGAAATTGAATGGAAATGGTGGACGCTATCTCGTCGATAATGTAAATCATCGACAGCACCATAAAAAGATACAGCATGTAAAACCGGTTATTCTTCGCCTGCAGCTGTTTATCCACCGCCTCCGGCTCCTTAACCTTCACCGGCTGAAACACCGGAATCC
>CANTDZ010000145.1 GCA_947652665.1 uncultured Clostridia bacterium | reverse complement strand
AGCCCGGCTGCGGTTTGCTGGAGCAGTCTTTTTTTGATGCTCATCCTAATGCTTTGATGTTGACACCAACCGGGAATTATCGCATAGATTTTTTTGCCGGGTATGTGGCGAATGTCAAGGTAGATGCCTGGCAGGTGGACTTCGGGCCAGACGAGTTTGACAATGCCCGCTCCGTGTTGCTCGCCAAAATTTCATAAAGCCCACTTGACAAACCAGCCCCGACCCTGTAAAATAAAAAAGTGAGTTATCGCCAGCTAATTGCGGCGCTTTTTCTTACCAAGTCTAGTTAGTAAAAGCTAATTCCGGAGGCGTCTCCTATGATGATAAACAAACGTCTAATCTCCACGGTCAGCGAAAGTAAAAAATATGTGGTGGGCAACGTGGCCCTGCAGTGGTGCTCACTCATGGCGAACATTGCCATGATGACCGCCATCACCGCCTTACTGGCCCGGCTTGCCCAGGGGGATTCCACGCAGATCCCCATCACAACAGGCGTGGCGGCAGCGGCAAGTCGACTTTGCTCAAGCTGTTCATGCGGTTCTGGAAGGCCGGGCCGGGGCAGGTGCGCGTATCAAACCGGGATGTAGGGGAGGTCAACACAGATAATTTGCGGGATATGGAGAGTTTTGTGACGCAGGAGACGCATCTGTTTCATGACAGCATTAAAAACAATCTGCGCATTGCCAAACTGGATGCCACGGATGAGGAGATTGTCCGCGCGTGCAAAAGGGCGTCGGTCCACGACTTTATCCTGACCCTGCCCCGGGGCTATGACACTCCCGTGGGCGAATTGGGCGATACTCTCTCCGGCGGGGAGCGCCAGCGGCTGGGGCTGGCCCGGGCGTTCCTTCACGACGCGCCGTTCCTGCTGCTGGATGAGCCCACCAGCAATCTGGACAGCCTGAATGAAGCCGTGATTTTGAAATCCCTGGGGGAAGAGAGGGGCGGCAAAACCGTGGTGCTGGTGTCCCACCGGCAGAGCACCATGCGCGTGGCAGACCGGGTGTATTCGGTGGAAAACGGGAGGTTGAGCTGATGGAAACGAAAAGGGAAAAGCAAAGATTGGAGGCCAAATCATGAACATAAAGAAGATAGCTTACATAGTTTTATGGTGCATCGGTGTGGGACTGGGCGCGATGGGTGCGGTACTGCCTTTGCTGCCCGCTTTCCCGTTTCTGCTGCTGGCGGCGTTCTGCTTCGCCCGAAGTTCCGAGAAGCTGAACAACTGGTTCACCCATACCAAGTTGTATAAAGACAATCTGGAAAGCTTTGTGCAGGGCAGGGGCATGACGAAAAAGACGAAGGTGCGCATTATGGTCACGGTAACGCTGTTGATGTCAATCGGTTTTGCCATGATGGGTGCGGTGCCCGTGGGACGCATTGTGCTGGGGTGCGTGTGGGTGTTCCACATCGTGTATTTTACTTTTGGGGTTAAGACGCTGCCGGTTGGCGGCCAGGATAAATTTTGATATCTGCGCGAAAAGCCTGTCTGATGATTTCCATATTCATCAAGGTATCTTCCTGATTTTTCTTTTGTGCAAAATGTCCATTTGACTTTCAGCCCAAAAACCTGATATAATACATGAGCAAATTAAATATCGCCATAAAAAACGACACACGTAGTGCATCCCGCACGTAAATCTGATTACGGTACGGGGACGCTACGTGTGTTTTTTTGGCGTTTCAGGAGGTCTTTTCATGGAAGAAAGCACATATCTCGGCACGGAAAGGGTGGGGAAGCTCCTGGGGAAATTCGCCATCCCCTGCATTTTCTCCCTCATTATTTCGTGCCTCTATAACATTGTAGACCAGATTTTCGTGGGCAACGGCGTGGGCTATCTGGGCAACGCGGCTACCGGCGTTATCTTTCCCATCACGGTCATTGGCTGGGGTATTTCCCTGTTCTTCGGTGACGGCGCGGCGGCTGCCCTGAGCATGGCCTTGGGCAAGGGCGACACCGGCAGCATCCACAAGACCGTGGGCAATGCCATCCTGGGCTCCTTTGTGGGCGGCGTGGTCATTATCGCTATCAGCTACGCATGGGGAGACGGCCTCCTGCGGCTCATCGGTGCCACGGATGCAAACCTCGCCCTGGCTCATGACTACGGCTTCATCATCTACGCCATGATGCCCCTGGCCCTGGTGCAGAACACTCTGGCCTCCATCATCCGCGCCGACGGTAGCCCCCAGTACGCCATGGGCGCCATGCTGGTGGGGGCCGTGCTGAACATCATCGGCGACCCGGTGGCCATTTTTGTGCTGGACATGGGCATAAAAGGCGCGGCCTGGGCCACGATTTTGGGGCAGTTCGTCAGCTTTTTGATTTGCGCGGCCTACCTTGCCAGAAGTAAATCCTTCCGCATTTCCCTTGCCAGCTTCCAGCCAAACGGCTTCCTGCTCCGGCAGGTCATGGCGCTGGGCACGTCCAGCTTCCTCACCCAGCTTTCCATCGTGGTGATTACGGTGGTCAACAACATCCTGCTGGTGCAGTACGGGGCCCAGTCCGCTTATGGGGCCGACATTCCCCTGGCGGCGTTCGTGGTAATTATGAAGCTGTTCCAAATCGTGCTGAACATCGCCATTGGCATCGCGGCGGGAGCACAGCCCATCGTGGGGTATAACTACGGCGCGAAAAAATATGACCGGGTGCGGGCGCTTTTGGGGCTCATCCTCAAGTGGACGGCGATTGTGTGTGTCGTCTGCACGGTGCTGTTCGAGGCGTTCCCCCTGTTCTTTATCCAGATGTTCGGCGCGGACGGGGAGTTGTACACTCAGTTTGCGGTGCTGTGCCTGCGCATCTATCTCTCGTTGATTTTGTTCACCTGTCTGCAAAAAGTATGCGCTATTTTCCTACAGTCCATCGGCCATGCCAAATCGGCCGCACCGCTGTCCGTCCTGCGGGATCTGCTGCTGATTGTGCTGTCCATCGTCATCCCCTTGTTCGCCGGGGTGACGGGCATTTTCTTGGCCGCACCTGTGGCAGATGTGATTGCCATATTGATTACAGCGGCGGTCATGGTGAAGCTGTGGAGGGAGCTGAGCGTACCCAACGGACAGCCGGAATCAGCCGGCACTGTGCTGCGCAAATCCAAGCCCGGGGTCATCGTTACCATCGCCCGGCAACACGGCTCGGAGGGCAAACGTGTCGGTCAGCTAGTAGCGGAAAAATTGGGGGTGCCTTGCTATTATAAAGAATTGACCGCTCTTGCTGCCCAGGAGAGCGGGCTGGCGAAAGAGTTTATCTCTGGCTTGAACTCGGACGAAAACGCCGTCATGCGGGAACTGTATTTGAGCACCAGCGCGGTACAGCAGGCCATCACAGCCCAGGACAGGGCCATCAACATGATTGCAGACCAGGGTTCCTGTGTTATTGTGGGCCGGGCGGCAGACTATGTGCTGCGGGGCCGTGAAAACCTGGTACGGGTGTTTATCCACGCGCCCAGGGACTACCGGGTGAAGAAGGTCATGGAGATGTACGGCGACACCGAGCAGGAGGGCAGGAAGAGCATTGCCCGGTCTGACGCGGCCCGGGGCGCTTACTATAAGAGCGTATCCGGCCAGGAATGGGGTGGGCCTGACGGCTATGAATTGAGCGTAGACAGCTCCGTTGGGCCAGAGAGGACGGCGGAAGTGATTTTGGAGTATTTGAAATCTTAATTTTTCTTGCTTTTTAGCTCAAATTCTGCTATACTAAGCATATAGTATCGAGTTTGCCTTAGAGCAAACACAGTCAACGAGTTACACAGCGTCTGGGAGCAGTATGCTCTTAGGCGCTTTTTCTATTTTTCACAACTTCATACATGGCCCCCGGGCACAAAAGACGCGAAGATTTTCTCTTTGCGTCTTTTTTTATATAAATTTCTTTCCTTATCCCCGGGAGCCAGCAGGCCCCCGTGTATATAAAATCAAAAATAAAGGAGCAAAAACAAATGAATTTTGAGACAAAAACCAGCCGCATGAAGGCTCTCATCGCCAGGATACGCGCGGCAGACACTGCCTACTACCGGGACGATGCCCCTATCATGACCGACCGGGAATACGACCAGTTGGTAGACGAGCTGAAGGAACTGGAGTCCGAAACGGGCCTGATCCTCTCTGCCTCACCCACCCAGACCGTGCCGGGTGAAATCCTGTAATAGGGCTTATCTTTTTGTTTCTAGGAATTCGCTACAAGGCTATTAAGCTCCTTGATTTTATACCCAAC
This sequence comes from uncultured Clostridia bacterium, assembly GCA_947652665.1. GTDB lineage: Bacteria > Bacillota > Clostridia > Oscillospirales > Acutalibacteraceae > Acutalibacter. The sequence continues at coordinate 410 of CANTDZ010000145.1, read as the reverse complement.
ATCTTCCGGGCAATGTGCATCTGAAGAAGTAATGATTTTTACATTATTCTTTTTTAAAGCGCGGAGCAGTTCTTCATCCATACCAAGGGAAGCGGTGTCGGGGCACCTTCTTTCTACGCCACTATTTTGATCTGCATACATATTCCTTTTTGAGAGTTCCTTAGCTAAACTCTCATAGTAGTCTGATAGTGGATACGATGGTTTATGGCCAAATAGTTTTATTGCGTCCGGATGACCGATGCCATCAAATAGCCCGCTCTGTGCTAATGAAATAGAATCCTCAAAATACCTACTATAGATTTTATCAACATCAAGTCCCGCCCAATGTTCGGCTTTATGGTCGAAAGCGAAATCACCAACAAAAAACATAATATACACCTCAGATAAAATTTTAGATTGTGAGCCCGCCC
>CANTDZ010000144.1 GCA_947652665.1 uncultured Clostridia bacterium | reverse complement strand
GCCATGGGCTCTGCAGGCGGCGTGCTGCTGGCTAAGCTCATGAACGTGTTCGCCAAGGAGAAGGTCAACCCCCTCATCGGCTCGGCCGGTGTTTCCGCCGTGCCTATGGCTGCCCGTGTATCCCAGGTGGTGGGCCAGAAGGAGGACCCCTCCAACTTCCTGCTGATGCACGCCATGGGCCCCAATGTGTCCGGCGTTATCGGCTCTGCTGTGGCGGCTGGCGTGCTGCTGGCCCTGTTCGGTTAAGGAAAGGGAGGAATGTGAATTATGGCTAAGAATCCCCTGAAGATTATGGACACCATCCTGCGTGACGCCCACCAGTCCCAGGCGGCCACCCGCATGAAGATCGAGGACATGGCGCCCATTCTGCCCGTTCTCGACAGCATCGGCTTCTGGTCCCTGGAATGCTGGGGCGGCGCTACGTTCGATGTATGTATGCGCTTTTTGAACGAAGACCCTTGGGAGCGCCTGCGCACCCTGAAAAAGGGCCTGCCCAACACCAAGCTGCAGATGCTGCTGCGCGGCCAGAACCTCTTGGGCTACCGCCACTATGCAGACGACGTGGTGGAAGCTTTCGTCAAGAAGTCCATTGAAAACGGCATCGACGTCGTGCGTATCTTCGACGCCTTGAACGACCCCCGCAATGTGCAGGCGGCTGTCAAGTACGTCAAGGAGTACGGCGGCATGGCCGAGGTGGCCATCAGCTACACCAAGTCCCCCGTGCACAACGAGGAGTACTTTGTGAAGCTGGCCTCCGACCTGGAGAAGATGGGCGCTGACACCATCTGCATTAAGGACATGGCAAACCTGCTGCTGCCCTATGATGCCTACTCCCTGGTCAAGAAGCTGAAGGAAAACGTGGGCGTGCCCATCCATCTGCACACCCACAACACCACCGGCACCGGCGACATGACCAACCTCATGGCTGCCCAGGCCGGCGTGGATATCGTCGACTGCGCCCTGTCCCCCCTGGCCAACGGCACCAGCCAGCCCGCCACCGAGGCCATGGTCGCCACCCTGCGGGGCACCAGCCGTGACACCGGCCTGGATATGGAGAAGCTGTCTGAGGCGGCTGCCCATTTCCGCGGCGTTGCCGAGAAGCTGGACATCAACCCCAAGGTGCTGAAGGTCGACGTAAACACCCTGCTGTACCAGGTTCCCGGCGGCATGCTGTCCAACCTGATTTCCCAGCTGAAGCAGGCTAACGCCGAGGACAAATACTACGACGTGCTGGCCGAGGTGCCCCGTGTCCGCGAGGACTTCGGGTATCCCCCGCTGGTTACGCCCACCAGCCAGATTGTGGGCTCCCAGGCCGTTTTGAACGTGCTGTCCGGCGAGCGCTACAAGATGGTGACGAAGGAGTCCAAGGGCTTGCTGCGCGGCGAGTACGGCCAGCTGCCGGCCCCCGTCAACGAGGAAGTGCGCAAGAAGGCCATCGGCGATGCCGAGGTCATCACCTGCCGCCCCGCTGACCAGCTGGAGCCGGAAATGGAGAAGCTGCGCGCCGAGTGCAAGGAGAAGGGCATCGGCCACTGCGAGGAGGACGTGCTGAGCTACGCCCTGTTCCAGCAGGTGGCTACCAAGTTCTTCGACTGGCGCGACCATCCCGAGAAGCGCCAGGCCCCGGCGGCCCCTGCTGCCGAGCCCGCAAAGGCTGCAGCCCCGGCGGATAACTCCCCCCGGACGCTGGTGGTCGAGGACATGACAAACGGCAACTTCTAAAAATGAATTTTTACGGCGGCATGGTTTTTGGCTGTGCCGCTGTTTTTTTGTCGGAAAATAAATATTGACAACGCCGTCAAAAAAGTCTATAATAATCTCAAGAGAAAGTCATGGAATTTTGGGAAATTTACATAGAGAGGAGTCTTATTATGTTACCCGCCATTACCATTGCACGCCAGTACGGAAGCGACGGCAAGGATGTAGGGGAGATGCTGGCCAAGCGCCTGGGCATACCTTACTATGACAAGGCGCTCATCGCCATGGCCGCTAAGCAGAGCGGCCTTTCGGAGGAGGTCTTCGCCGATGCCGACGAGAAGGCCACCAGCAGCCTGCTGTACTCCATGGTTATGGGCAGCTATGCCTTCGGGGCGCGCATCCCCGGCGTAAACGAGATGCCCATTAACGACAAGCTGTTTATCATCCAGTCCGATATCATCAAGAAGGCGGCCGCCGAAGGCCCCTGCGTAGTGGTGGGCCGGTGCGCCGACTACATCCTGCGCGAACATGAGAACTGCCTGAACGTCTTCATTCACGCCGACAAGGAGTATCGGGTCAAGCGCGCCGTAGAGCTGGGCGACTGCGAACCCAAAAAGGCTCCGGATTTCGTGACGAAGAAGGATAAGCAGCGCGCCAACTACTACAACTTCTACTCCAACAAGCGCTGGGACGACCTGCAGAATTACGACATTGTGCTGGATACGTCGCGCTTCTCGGTAGAGGAATGCGTCGACCTGCTGGAGTCGGCGGCGAAGCTCTTGGACAAATAAGCGGATACGGAAGGCTGGGAGAGGTTCCCGGCCTTCTTTTTTGGGAAAAGCCCTTGATTTTTCCAGGGGGTTTGTGCTACAATAAAACGGTTACAGCATAACACACGCCGCCCGTCGGATTGGTGCCCGGAAAACCGGGTGTGCCCCGAAAAAAATCGGGCGGCGGAGGAAAAACCAAGGAGGTATTTGTAACATGGCAGTCGTATCTATGAAACAGCTTTTGGAGGCCGGCGTACACTTCGGCCACCAGACCCGCCGGTGGAACCCGAAGATGGCCCCCTACATCTTCACCGAGCGCAACGGCATCTACATTATCGATTTGCAGAAGACCGTGCGCAAGCTGGAAGAGGCTTACAACTTTGTCCGCGATTTGGCCGCTGACGGCAAGAACATCCTGTTCGTGGGCACCAAGAAGCAGGCCCAGGAGTCCGTGCGCGAGGAAGCTACCCGCGCCGGCGCTTACTACGTGAACGCCCGCTGGCTGGGCGGCATGCTCACCAACTTCACCACCATCCGCACCCGCATCCAGCGCCTGGCGCAGCTGCGCAAGATGGAAGAGGACGGCACCTTTGACCTGCTGCCCAAGAAGGAAGTCAGCAAGCTGCAGCTGGAGATCGAGAAGCTGGAGAAGTTCCTGGGCGGCATTAAGGAAATGAAGACCTTCCCCGGTGCCCTGTTCATCGTCGACCCCCGCAAGGAACGCATCGCGGTGGCCGAGGCGAAGAAGCTGCACATTCCGATCGTCGCGATTGTGGACACCAACTGCGACCCCGACGAAATCGATTATGTCATCCCCGGCAATGACGACGCGATCCGCGCCGTAAAGCTCATCGCTGGCGCTATGGCGGACGCCGTCATCGAAGGCCGCGAGGGCCAGATGGGCGCTGCTGCCCGCGAGGAGGCTCCGGCTGAGGAAGAAGCCCCCGCCGAGACCGAGGAATAAAAAGCCCCCCACCTGTGAAGAAAGGATGAAAGAAAATGAATTTTACTGCTAAAGACGTTGCAGCCCTGCGCGAGAAGACCGGCTGCGGCATGATGGACTGCAAAAAGGCCCTCACCGAAGCCGAGGGCGATATGGAAAAAGCAATCGACCTGCTGCGCGAGAAGGGCCTGGCCGCTTCTGTGAAGAAGGCCGGACGCATCGCCGCTGAGGGCGTGGCTTACGCTACGGTCAGCGAGTGCGGCAAGGTAGCCGTGGTGGTCGAGGTCAACGCCGAGACCGACTTCGTGGCCAAGAACGCCGAGTTCCAGGCCTTTGTTAAGACCTGTGCCGACACCATCATCTATGAGAACCCCGCCGACGTGGACGCCCTGCTGGCCTGCAAGGCCCATGGCTCCGAGCTGACGGTGGACGCCCTGCTGAAGGAGAAGATCCTGACCATCGGCGAGAACATCAAGGTGCGCCGCTTCGACCGCTTCGAGGGCGTTGTCACCTCTTATGTGCACGCCGGGGGCCGCATTGGCGTTATTGTTAAGTTCGACACCACCGACGAGATTGCCGGGAATGACGCTTTCAAGACCTGCGCCCACAACGTGGCTATGCAGATCGCCGCTTTGAACCCCGAGTACCTGGACGAGGCTTCCGTCCCCGCCGAGCGCGTGGAGAAGGAGAAGGAGATCCTCACCCAGCAGATCGTGGACGAGGGCAAGCCCGCCAACATCGCCGAAAAGATCGTGACCGGCCGTCTGGGCAAGTTCTTCAAGGAAATCTGCCTGGTGGATCAGGCCTACGTGCAGGATGGCAGCATGAGCGTCAAGCAGTATGTGGACGGCGTTGCCAAGGAGCTGGGCGGCGAGATCAAGATTGCCGGGTTCACCCGCTTTGAGAAGGGCGAGGGCCTGGAGAAGCGCGAGGATAACTTCGCGGAAGAAATTGCCAGCATGGTGAAATAAAAGTTAAGTTTGTAAAGGGAACGGCGTGGCTTTTGGGCCGCGCCGTTTTTTGAAAGTTGAAGGAGTGGCAAAATGCGGCAAATCTATGTGCATGGTTTAGGGCAAACCTCTGCCAGTTGGGAAAAAGTCATCATGGGGTTAAAGTCTGCTGAGATTAGCGTTTGTCCGGATTTGGCTGAAATGTGTCGTGGCGGAAAAGAAAATTATTGTCAATAATTGGTATGGTGAGATAATTGATAAGTTGGA
>CANTDZ010000143.1 GCA_947652665.1 uncultured Clostridia bacterium | reverse complement strand
TTTCCATTAAGCTATTATAAAAGTATAGGTTGTGCATAACCGTCAGTCTCATGGCCAGCATCTCCCCTGCCTTGAACAAATGGTGGATGTACGCCCGGCTGAACTTCTGGCAGACCGGGCAGCCGCACTCCTCATCCAGCGGGGCCTCGTCCAGCTCGTACTTGGCATTGAGCAGGTTTCGGCAGCCCTCCATGGTGAAGGCATGGCCATGGCGTGCGTTGCGGCTGGGCATGACGCAGTCGAACAAATCGACGCCTCGGCGCACGGATTCCAATATATTAGCAGGCGTGCCCACGCCCATCAGGTAGCGAATTTTGTCCTTCGGCATGTAAGGCTCGATAGCCTCAATGATGCGGTACATTTCCTCAGCAGGCTCCCCCACCGCCAGACCGCCGATGGCATAGCCGTCACAGTCCAAATCAGCGATGCGCTTCATGTGTTCGATACGAAGGTCGGCAAAGGTACAGCCTTGGTTGATGCCGAACAGCAGCTGGTCGGGGTTGACGGTGCCCTCCTGGGCATTCAGGCGCGCCATTTCGGATTTGCACCGTTCCAACCAGCGGGCCGTGCGGGCGCAGGAACTTTTGGCGTAGTCGTACTCGGCGGGGTTTTCCACGCACTCGTCAAAGGCCATTGCAATGGTAGAGCCCAGGTTCGACTGGATACGAATGCTTTCTTCCGGCCCCATAAAGATGCGCCTGCCGTCAATGTGGGAGGCAAACGTCACCCCCTCCTCCTGGATGCTGCGGAGCTTTGCCAGCGAAAACACTTGAAAGCCGCCGCTGTCGGTAAGCACGGGGCCGTCCCAGCCAGTGAACCTACGGATGCCGCCCAGCTTCTTTACGGTCTCGTCGCCGGGACGGAGGTGCAGGTGGTAGGTGTTGCAAAGCTGAACCTGGCATTTCAAGTCTTTCAAGTCGTAGGCGGACACCGCGCCTTTGATGGCCCCGGCAGTGGCCACGTTCATAAAGGCCGGGGTCTGCACAGTGCCGTGGACGGTTTCGAATTCCCCGCGACGAGCCGTGCCCTCGGTTTTCAAAAGCTTGTACATAGAACGCCCTCCAAATTATACAAAAGATTTATTTTAGCTAATAAACATGGCATCTCCAAAGCTGAAGAATCGATACTGTTCCTTCACAGCCGTCTCATAGGCCTTGAGGACGTGTTCCCGCCCTGCCAAAGCCGACACTAACATTATAAGTGTACTCTCTGGCAGATGGAAATTTGTGATAAGCCCGTCCAGTCCTTTGAACTCATAGCCCGGATAGATAAAAATATCCGTCCAGCCCTGGCTTTCCCGGAAGCACCCTTCCCGCTGTGCCACCGATTCTATCGTGCGGCAGCTGGTGGTCCCCACGGCGATCACCCGGCCTCCCCTCTCTTTAGCAGCGTTTATCAGGTCGGCGGTAGACTGGGGCATATAATAATGTTCGGCGTGCATCTTGTGGTCGGTCAAGCGTTCCGCGCTCACCGGCCGGAACGTGCCCAGCCCTACGTGCAGCGTAACAAATCCCAGCTCCACCCCCTTCTGCTTGATTTTCTCCAGCAGCTCCGGCGTAAAATGCAGCCCGGCTGTAGGGGCGGCGGCAGATCCCGTCTCATGGGAGTAGACAGTCTGATAGCGCTCCTTGTCTTCCAATTTCGCCTTTATGTACGGCGGCAGGGGCATCTGACCGATCTCATCCAGCAGTTGAAAAAACACCCCTTCATATTCAAAGCGTATCAGCCGGTTTCCATCCTCCAGCACGTCGGTGACTTCGCACCGCAGCAGCCCATCGCCAAAAACAAACCGACTCCCTTTTTTCGCACGCTTGCCCGGCTTGGCCAGAGCTTCCCAAGTGTCATTCCCCTTGTTCTCCAAAAGGAGGAACTCCACATGTGCGCCGGTTTCTTCCTTCACACCGTAGACGCGCGCGGGAAGAACCCGGGAATCGTTCAGTATAAGGCAGTCCCCAGGCTCCAGCAAATCGACGATATCATAGAAATGCTTGTGAGCCACCTCCCCCGTGCGCTTGTCCAGCGTCATCAGGCGCGAGTGGTCGCGAGGCTCTACGGGCGTTTGGGCAATCTGCTCCTCAGGCAGATCAAAGTAAAAATCGTGGGTCTTCATTGCGTGTTCATGCATGATGTTCACCAGTCCCATAAAAATTTCATAGAATATCCCAGCCGAAAAAATTGACAATGGAGCAAAACTAAGGTATTATAATAGACGAATAGAGGCGCGGCTCCAGCGGTACCCGATGCCGCAGTATTTCTATTATAGGAGATTGGCAGCCGGTTTTCAACCGGTTTTTTTATTCTTCCCCATAGAACTTGTAAAAATTGGAAAGGAGAATGGTTATGACGGATATGGAAAAAGGTGTTTTTCAAGAGGCACTGGACACCTGGGGGGCGGAACCCCAGGCCCTCTGCCTGCTGGAAGAGATGGCAGAGCTGCAGGACGCGTTGTGCAAATACAAACGCGGACGGCGCACCGTAGAGGATATTGCCGAAGAAATCGCCGACGTAGGGATCATGCTCGACCAGATGAAGCTTCACTTTCACATAGAAGAAAAGGTGGAGGCGCAGCGGGCGTATAAAGTCGAGCGGATAAAAGAAAGGCTACAGAAATAAATATATTCCAATCTTAATGAAGAAAGGATAATGAAAAATGAAACAGTATCGCGTAGGGATCATCGGATGTACGGGAATGGTTGGGCAGCGTTTTGCTACGATCCTGGAAAACCACCCCTGGTTCAAAGTTACTGCCCTGGCGGCCAGTGCCCGTTCGGCCGGGAAAACCTATAAGGAGGCTTTGGAGGGCCGCTGGGCTATGCAGTCCCCTATCCCCCCTGCCATGGCTGACCTGCCTGTATACGACGCCGAGAAAGACATCGACACCGTCGTGTCCCAGGTCGATTTTGTGTTCTGCGCTGTGAACATGAAGTCCGAGGATATTATAGCCCTGGAAGAAGCCTATGCCAAAAAAGAGTGCCCGGTCATTTCCAATAATAAGCAGCACCGCGGGACGCCTGATGTCCCCATGATCATCCCTGAGCTCAACGCCGATCACCATCAGGTCATCGAGCACCAGCGCAAGCGCTTGGGCACCAAGCGCGGCTTTATCGCCGTCAAGTGCAACTGCTCACTGCAAAGCTATGTGCCTGCCATCCATCCCCTGATGGACTTGGGCGTGACCAAAGTGCTGGCCTGCACCTATCAGGCTATCTCCGGCGCGGGCAAGACCTTTGAGACCATGCCGCAGATTTTGGACAACGTGATCCCCTACATTGGCGGCGAGGAAGAAAAATCCGAACAGGAGCCCCTGAAAATTTGGGGCCATGTGGAGGACGGCGTGATTGTCAACGCTACCGCGCCTTCCATCACCTCCCAGTGCCTGCGCGTGCCGGTATCGGACGGCCACATGGCGGCGGTATTCTTCTCGCTGGAGAAAAAAGCTTCTGTGGAGGAAATCATCGAGCGCTGGAAAAACTTCCGCGGCCCCGCCCAAGAGCTGGAGCTGCCCAGCGCCCCCAAGCAGTTCATCCACTATTTCGAAGAAAATGACCGGCCCCAGCCCAAACTGGACCGGGACATCGAAGGCGGCATGGCCATCTCAGCCGGACGCCTGCGCCCGGATACCCAGTATGATTATAAGTTTGTATGCCTTTCCCACAACACTCTGCGTGGGGCTGCCGGCGGCGGCCTGCTCATGGCGGAGCTGCTGTGCAAGCTGGGTTATTTTGACTGATATTTCGGAGGGATACCTATGACAAAAGAGCTATTGTTCACAGGAGCCGGCACGGCGCTTGTCACCCCGTTTACTTCCTGCGGTGAGATCTGCTGGGAGGAACTGGAGCGCCTGGTCGAATTCCAGATTGAAAACGGCATCGACGCCATTATTGCCTGCGGCACTACAGGCGAAGCCGCCACCATGAGTGCCGAAGAACATTTGCAAACCATCGACTTTATTGTCAAAAAGGTAAAAGGCCGGGTGCCGGTCATTGCGGGCACGGGCAGTAACGATACTAAATTCAGTGTTGAACTCTCTCTGGAGGCCAAAAAGCTGGGGGCCGACGGCCTGCTGCTAGTGACCCCTTACTACAATAAAACTTCTCAAAAGGGACTTATTGAGAGTTTCCGGTTTATCGCGGATTCCGTTAAGATGCCCTGCGTGCTCTACAATGTGCCCAGCCGTACCGGATGCAACATCTTACCCGGCACGTACAAAGAGCTGGCCGACAACCCCTACATTGTCGCCGTAAAAGAAGCCAATGGCGATACCGCCTCTGTGGCGCGCACGCTGGCTTTGTGTGGGGATAAGCTGGCGGTCTACTCCGGTGAGGATAACCAGACGCTGCCCATTATGGCCTTGGGCGGCAAGGGCGTGATTTCCGTGTTCTCCAACGCCCTCCCCCAGCAGATGCATGATCTTACCGCCGCCATGCTTTCCGGCGATTTGGACGAGGCCCGACGTCTTAACGTGGAATACCTTGATCTGATGGATGGCTTCTTCATGGACGTGAACCCCATCCCCATCAAAGAAGCTTTGTTCCGGATGGGGAAAATTTCCTCTAACTATTGCCGCATGCCTTTGACCACCATGCCAGAGGATAAAGTGGCGAAGATGGAAAGCCTGCTGAAAAAACATA
>CANTDZ010000142.1 GCA_947652665.1 uncultured Clostridia bacterium | reverse complement strand
GCAGGCTCATTTTGGACATTATCTTCGCTGGGATTGTCCTCTGATGGAATCGTCACTTCCGGCTTTTCTACCACTAGTGCCGCCAACGTTTCAAACGCCAGCGCACTTTGCTGGCTATCTCTGCATTCACGACAAAGCATGATACCCGCGAAAAGAAAAAGAGCGGCGAAAAATGCCGCTCCTACAATCAAGATTATCTGCTTTCTATTCATGGCTTTCACCTCCAAACACACCCTCGCCGGGTTTCGTGGTCATAAGCTGGTACAGCTTGGTATCTTTCGGGAAACGGTTCACAAACGGCACCAGCGCCGAGCCGTACTTGATAAGCCCACATCCAGCATCAGCATTGGTGATATAGCTCATCTGCTCGCCAGAAATATTCAGCAGCCGCGCCAGCTTTTCCCGGTCGCTTGCTGCCTGATTGAGCATGACAATAAACTCCGAGTTACTGAGCATAGTGCTGGCCTGCACAGAATCCAGCAGATACTCCACGTTTTGCGTGATAGCGGTGGGATAGGCGTTGCGTTTTCTGAACTGCCGCCATGCAGAGTTGAAAAACGCACCGCTGTACTCATTCTCGAACACCACATGGAACTCATCAATAAAGACGTGGGTGCGCTTACCCTTTTTCCAGTTCAGCGTAACACGATTTAAGATAGTATCGGTAATGACCAGCAGGCCGGTAGGCTTTAGCTGGGTGCCCAGGTCATGGATATCAAACACCAGGACGCGTTTGTCCAAGTCCACCGTACTGGCATGACCGAACACATCCAGCGAACCTGTGGTGAACAACTCCAGGGACAGGGCGATCTCCTTCGCCTTTTCCTCCGGTTGCTGCAACAGCTTCTCCCGCAGGGTGCAAAGGGTAGGGGCAATCCCATTATATCTTGCCTCCTGGTAGACGGCGGCAGTACAGCGGTCGATGATGGACTTATGCTGGGGGCCGACACCGTTCTTGTCTATCTGCTCGATCAGCGACATAATAAACTGCGATTTCTCCACAATGGGATTGTTTTCGCCGTAGCCGTCCACCATATACATGGCATTGAGTCGGTCTGTGCCGCCCGCCGCCACGCGGATCACGCTGCCTGTCTCCGGCCCCATGGCCTGCACCAGCGGGGCAAACTCACCCTCCGGGTCGCAAATGAGGATATCATCCTCCGTGTTGAGAATTAGGAAAGTAATCAATTCTTTAGCCGAGAATGACTTACCGGAGCCGGGTACACCCAGCAGAAACGCCGACTGGTTCAGGAGATTTTCCTTGTTGCACATAATGAGATTATGCGAGATTGCATTTTCTCCGAAATAGATGCCACCCTTGTCTTGAATCTCCTGCACCTTAAAAGGCATGAAAACGGCCAGGCTCTCAGTGGTAAGAGTGCGAAAGGCATTGATTTTTCTCGTCCCAATGGGCAACGCCGTATTCAGCCCATCAAGCTGCTGAAATTTCAGCACGGCAAGCTGGCACATATGCTTGCGGGCCACGGCAAGGACGGCTTCTGTGTCGCTGTCAAGCTGCTCCTTGGTGTCGGCGGTCAGCACCATGGTAATGACCGCAAACATCATGCGCTGGTCGCGGGTGGTCAGGTCGTCCAGGAACTCCTTGGCTTCTTTGCGCTGAAGCTCCATGTCGTAGGGCACCACGGCAGAGAAATTGTTGTTGGCATTCTGCCTGCGCTGCCAGTTGGTGATGTTGGTTTCCACACCCAGCAGACGGTTCTCCACCTCGCGCACAGCTTCGTCGGTGGGCACCGGCAGCACGTCAATGGAGAACATCATGTTGCGGTTGAAGTCGGTCAGTTCCGTCACCATGCAGTCCTTAATATAGCTGGCGTAATCTTTTAGAAACAGTACCCGGCAAAACTTTTCGCCCAGCTTCAAATGGTCGCTGTTCTTTTCGATGAAATCCGGGCAGATATAGTCACGAAAATCGTGCCCTTTCTTCATCATGTCGTCCACATCAAAGTGGAAAGCCGCTTCTTCGCCGGGGCGGTAGAAGTCATGGAGGACGCGCAGCCGTTCCGTGGCATTCATCTCCACGCACTTGGAGCCGAGTGCCGCAAAGTGGGAGATGAGGTCAGCACCCACACGGGCAAAATAGGTGCGGGCTTCTTCGATATCTTTCTTAGCCACGGTGATGGTGATATACTTCTCCTGCATGATACCGTTCGCGCCAGTGGCCTTGTCCAGCAGCATTTGATTATACTCCTTGCGGTACACATCCCGCTCGTCGCCGCGCATAGGCATGAGGATGGACTGCTCGAAATTGGCCCGGTTCAGACGGCGGTTGTTGATGGTGAGTTTGGCGGTCGCGCCGGAATCCAGACTATTAAGCAGTTCAGAGTAGGACAGGAACATGGATTCCTTATCCTCACGGCTGGCCACCTGATAGTTGATGTCGGTAAACTGGTACGCCTTGGAAAACTTGCTGCCCACCATAAAGATACCGTCGCTCCAAATGCGGCGGATGGGGATAACGTCCTGTACCTTGCGGGGGACGGTATAGCGTTCCTTGTCCTGCTTCAATGCGGATTGGATGGTCTTTATCACTTGCGTTCCTCCTTTGTCAGAGTATCTTTCAACGCTTCGTAGTAGATGTTGTTGGATTCAAAACATATCTGGCAGGGTTCCAGCAGCTCAGATTTCAGCCACGCCCAAATAAATTGCTCAGCGGTCATGCCGTGGTAGTTGATGAATCCTAGCGCGGCAAAGGGGGCCGCGCCGAGAATACAAACCCAGGACACAGTTTCCATGCCCATATAGGGCTTGAGTAGAAAATACAATCCAACGGCAACACCGATTGCCAGGATGGAGAAAATAAACTGCCGCATACTTAGGCCGAAAAACATGGATTCGGTGTAATTGCGTATCTCACGGTTAATTTTGACTTCCATAAAAACACCTACCTTTCTTGCCCCTGTGATGCCCGAGCCTTAGGCTGAAGCTGGACAGGACTTTCCCCACTCACAGGGCGCACAAATTCTAATCGCCCAGCAGCGTGTATGGCGTTATCATTAAGCTGCCGTTGCCACGCCTGTTCGCTGGGCGACCAGTGAAAACCGTTACGCTTCAACGTGGTACGTTGTTCCTCGCTGGGCTTCTCGTCAAAGAGAAGCTGGAGTCGGTTATTATCCGTATTCGCAACGGCCTCACCGCCGTCAAACTCCCAGCCTACATAGCCTATTTCCTGACTGACAGAAAGCTGTTCTATCCGCTGCTTCAATCGCCGGATTTCCGCGTTATTGTTGGACAGTTCATAGGACGGGAACGGTGCAGTCACCCAGGAATAGCCGGTGCGGACAGCTTCATCCATCCGTTCGGCAGTTTCGTCCGATACGCCAGGGCACCCGTGGGCAGTCCCATTCTTGCGGTAAAAGCTGTTGACAGATTTCATGAAATCCTGCCGTTTCTGGCAGGATTCCAGCTTGGCGGTCAGCTTCTCGACGGCCTGGGGGTCGTCACTGCTGATTGCATGATTGTAACTCATAGTAAAAATCCTTTCTAAATTTATAGTCCCATCATTTCCCGCACCACGCGGTCGGCCATTTTGACCGCACCCACGAGGACGAGCATATTGAATACCAGTTCGCCAATATAGCTCCACACCATGGAAACCGCCGCGGCGTCCGGGTCTACTGCCGGTGGCGAGGACGCAAACAGCGAAAAGATAATGCAGGCCAGCACGATGATGGTTCCCTCTAAGCAGACGGCGGCATAGCTTTTGATGAAGCTCTTACCCACATTCTGTGATGGCTCTCCGGCAAAGGTGGAGAGGGGCACCGGCGCGATTGCGGTGTAAAGATACAGCTTAAAAAATCTGCCGTACACGGTCATTATCATGATGAACGACAGCACGGTGATGATCAGACCACCGATCAGCGTGACCGCCCATAGCGGGATGGATTCAAAGAATCCGCAGTCCTCTACGGCAGTAACGATTTCTGCGGGTAATATTGTTTGTGACGCCGCACCAAAGCCAGCGGCGTTCATAATGGTGTCGATGGTTCCCTGGACGATTTGGAATAGTGCCATCATCAACTCTAAGCCGTAGGTGATAACCCCTTTCGCCAGCGCAAAACGAATAAATAGCTTCAGCGCGTGCTCCGGCTTTTTGACCTCCGCAAAGCTGCCGCAGGTTTTCATCACCCCCACTACAAAGAACAGCACTAACAGCGCCAGCCCTATAGCTTGCACCGCGCCGTGGATGTTGACGATGACATTCCAAATCGTGCCGCCCTTAAAGGTTTCGGGTGACTGCGTTATTAACTGCCAAATCTCGGCCAACTTGCTGTTCCAGGTTTCCAGGGCGTTTTCAAGGTTTTGCACGACCCAATTATCTGACAAAAGATCTCCTCCTTTCGCGCATATGGGGCCGGGCCGTCCAACGCGGCCCGCCCGTATGCGATAGATTTTTTAGTTGTGTTAGCCGGTGATAAGGGTCAAAATCTCCTTGGCAAAGGTAATGACGATACCGCCAGCCAGGGTCAGAAATCCGTTGGAGCGCTGGCTTGGATCGTGGGACTGCAAGGAAAGGCCGACCTGCACAATGCCCCAGCCCAGCAAGATCAGGCCCACCGCGCGGATCAGGCCGAAGATGAAGTCGGACAGATTGTTTACAACGGTGATGGGGTCGCCTGCGGCAAAGGCCGTCATGGAACAGCCCAGCAGCACAGCCAGGGCCAGCACCATGGCGCAGTAGAAACGGAAACCCCGCTTGACCTTCCCGG
>CANTDZ010000141.1 GCA_947652665.1 uncultured Clostridia bacterium | reverse complement strand
TAATGCTGGCAGGAGGACACCTGACATTCCAATCTGTTTTTCATAGGGCACCTCTTTTAACACAAGATTCGCAAAGCCCGAAAGCCTCACATGCCCTATTGTGCCCTGCAAAAGCTTATTGATACAGCGGGTATTTTTGGCAAATGGCATTTACCATGCCCTGCAATTTTTCTTTATTATTTTCAAAATCCTCTTCCATGGCCAGCGCAATGCACGCCGCGATCTCGTCCATGTCGGCCTCTTTCAGGCCTCGGGTAGTCACCGCCGGAGTGCCCAGCCGCACGCCGCTGGTAACAAAGGGGCTGCGCTTTTCGCCGGGGACGGTGTTCTTGTTGGCCGTGATGTACACCTCGTCCAGACGGCGCTCCAGCTCCTTGCCGGTGAGTTCGGAATCCGACAGGTCGATGAGCATCAGATGGTTGTCCGTGCCGCCGGAAACCAGCTTCACCCCGCGCTCTAAGAGGCCCTTCGCCAAGGCGCTGGCGTTCTTCACCACCTGCTCCCCGTAGGCCTTAAAGGCAGGCTGCAGGGCCTCGCCCAGGCAGACGGCTTTGGCGGCGATGATGTGCATCAAAGGTCCGCCCTGAGTGCCGGGGAAGATGGCCTTGTCGATGGCTTTGGCGTATTCCTCCTTGCAGAGGATCAAGCCGCCCCGGGGGCCGCGCAGGGTCTTATGGGTGGTGGTCGTCACGACGTCGGAGTAAGGCACCGGGTTCTGGTGAACCCCGGCGGCTACCAGCCCCGCAATGTGGGCCATGTCCACCATGAGAAGGGCCCCGCAGGCGTCGGCAATCTCCCGGAACTTGGCGAAATCAATCGCCCGGGGATAGGCGCTGGCCCCCGCCACAATGAGCTTCGGCTTGACTTCGCAGGCCTGCTCCATCAGCTTTTCATAGTCGATGCGCCCCGTCTCCGCATCCACGCCGTAGGGCACAAAATTATACAGCGCGCCGGACATATTTACCGGGGAGCCGTGGGTCAGATGGCCGCCCTCGGCCAGGTTCATGCCCAGGACGGTGTCGCCGGGCTGCAAAAGCGCAAAGTAGACCGCCAGGTTCGCCTGGGCTCCGGAGTGGGGCTGGACGTTGGCGTGCTCGGCCCCGAATAGCTTGCAGGCCCGGTCCCGGGCGATGTTCTCGGCCACGTCCACGCACTGGCAGCCGCCATAATAGCGCTTGCCGGGATAGCCCTCGGCGTACTTGTTGGTGAGCACGGAGCCCATAGCCGCCATGACTGCCGGGGACACGATGTTCTCCGACGCAATCAATTCCAGGTTGCGGCGCTGGCGGGCAAGCTCCTGGCCCATGGCCTCCCCCACTTCCGGGTCGGCCTGGGACACAAAGCCGATAGTATCCATCAAATTTTCAAACATTTTAAAGAACCCCTTTCTGTAAGAAGTAAAGCCCGGCCAGCACAGCCAGGTGCGCCGGGTACAAGATGTATAACGTGTATCGCGGGAGCCTGCGCCCCTTCTCGCCGTTGTAAAGCAGCAGCGGGACAGCCGCAAACACCGCCCAAATCTGGAACAGGCTGTGATGGTACGCACAGTACCCCAGCGTCCAGACAGCCAGGCACAGCATCCCCAGGGGGCGCTTGCCGCGGGTCAGGTAAAAGCTCACCGCCAGCAGCACGGCGTAGGCCCCATAGCTGAACCCTCCCGCCTGAGCCAGTACCGCCAAGCCTGCCGCCCCCAGCATCCAAGGGCCGCCGCGCTTTACGCACCACAGCGCCCCCAAACACAGCAAGAGCGAAAACAGGATGTTGCTCAGCCGGAACCCCACCAGGCGGTGGTTTATCATCAGCTGGTAGGGCACCTCGGCGATGGCGGCAAATACCAGCAGGCGTGCGGCGTATTTTTTCAGGTCGCGGGTATGGGCAAAGCCCTCGCTCAAGAGGAACGCAAATACCGGGAACGACAGCCTCCCCACCGCCCGCAAAGCCGGCACTCCGGGGAAGAACACATACCCCACGTGGTCGATAAGCATGGTGAGAAAAGCAAAAATTTGCAGCGCCGCCGAACTCATCCAACAGCCCCCCTTTCCTCTTAAGGCCATAAAAATATTATGGCATACCCGGCCCGGCTTGTCAACGGCAACTTTTTGTTGTACAATAAAGGCAAAGGAGGAATGGACATGGAAAAACAAGAAAGGGCGCTCCTGGCCGTGGAGGCCCTGAAAAAAGAATACCCCGGTGCGGTGTGCTCCCTTACCTACACCGACCCCTTGCAGCTGCTCATCGCCACCCGGCTTTCCGCCCAGTGCACGGACGCCCGGGTGAACATGGTCACCCCGGCATTATTTGAACGCTTCCCCACCCTGGAGGCCTTCTGCGAGGGCACCGAGGAAGAAATCAGCGAACTCATACGCTCCTGCGGGTTTTATAAAATCAAGTCCAAGGACATCCTGGCGGCCTGCCGCATGATCCGCGACCAGTTTGACGGCCAGGTGCCCGACAACATCGACGACCTCACAAAGCTCCCCGGCGTGGGCCGCAAGACCGCCAACCTGATTGTCGGCGACATTTACCACAAGCCGGCCGTGGTCACCGACACCCATTTTATCCGCATCACCGGCCGCCTGGGCCTGACGGCGAACACCAACCCCCAAAAGGTGGAAAACGACTTGCGCGCCCTCCTGCCCCCGGAAGAATCCAACGATTTCTGCCACCGCACCGTGCTCCACGGGCGTGCGGTCTGCACAGCGCGCAAGGCCCACTGTGAGAAATGCTGCATGGCTGGGTTCTGCTTGACAAACGGCGTAAAATAAGGCATAATAAATTTGTCGAAACTTGGGGCCTTGGCCCTGCAAATTTTGGAGGTATTGTTGTTATGAAATACGATTTCGAAACGCTCATCGACCGCAGCAAGCACGGCTCTGGCAAGTGGTCGGCTATGTGGGAAAAGAACCCCGACACCAAGGAAGGCGTGGTGCCCTTCTCCGTGGCGGACATGGAATTTAAGAACGCCCCCGAGATCGCCGAGGGCCTGAAAAAATACATGGACACCCACATCCTGGGTTACACCGGCCCCACGGACGAGTACCTGGAGACCGTCTGCCAGTGGATGAAAGACCAGCATGACTGGGACATCAAGCCCGAGCACATCGTGTGCACTTGCGGCGTGGTGTCGGCGCTGTTCGTGGCGGTCAAGGCTTTCTGCCAGCCTGGGGACGGCATCATCGTTATGCCCCCGGTCTACTATCCCTTCTATATGGCTGTTGAGAACGGCGGCTGCGAAATTGTGCGCTGCCCGCTGATCTATGAAAACAATACATATTCCATGGACTTTGACCTGCTGGAAAAGCTGGCCGCTGAGTCCAAAAACAAGATGCTCATCTTCTGCAGCCCCCACAACCCCGTAAGCCGCGTCTGGACAAAGGAAGAGCTGAAGCGCGTGGGAGAGATCTGCATTAAAAACAACGTGCGCATCATCAGCGACGAGATCCACTTCGACCTGGTCATGCCCGGCTACCAGCACACCGTGTTCCCCAATGCCGGGGATTTCGGCGACAAGGTCATGGTCTGCACCGCCCCCAGCAAAACCTTCAACCTGGCCGCCATGCAGACCTCCAACATCATCATCCCCAACAAAGAAGACCGCGAGGCCTTCCAGAAGGAGCTGGGCCACGGCGGCCCCGGTGCTTTGGGCCTGGAAGCCTGCCGCATCGCCTACACCCAGTGCAAGCCCTGGATGGAGGAAATGCTGGAGGTGATCCACAGCAACTACCAGTTTGCCGTGGACTTTATCAAAGAGCGCCTGCCGGAAATCAAGCCCATCGAGCTGCAGGGCACCTACCTGCTTTGGCTGGACTGCACCGCTTTTGGCAAGACTGCACAGGAGCTGGAGGAAATCATGGTGCAGAAAGCACAGCTCTTCTTCGATGAGGGCTACGTCTTTGGGCCCGAGGGCGAGGGCTTCGAGCGCGTGAACCTGGCCGTGCCCCAGTGGGTCTTGAAGGACGGGCTGGAGCGTATGGAGAAAGCCTTGCACGCTTAAAAATAAAGCGGCCTGTCTGGACTTCTACAGACAGGCCGCTTTTTTTCAACGGAGAACCCCCTCCTACCTTACAGCTTTTTCACAAACAGACAGCGGATTGCATTGAGTACCGCAAGAATCATAACGCCCACATCCGCAAAAATCGCCAGATACATATTTGCAATACCGACAGCACCCAGTGCAAGGCAGGCAAACTTCACAACCAATGCCAGTGCGATATTCTGATAAACAATGCGCAGGCACTTTCTTGAAATCTTAATGGCCTTAGAAATTTTCATCGGATCGTCATCCATCAGAACAATGTCCGCTGCCTCAATCGCAGCGTCCGAACCCATGGCCCCCATCGCAACCCCGATGTCTGCCCTTGAAAGAACAGGAGCGTCATTGATTCCATCCCCGACAAAAGCCAATTTTGCTTTGCCAAGCTTCATGCGCAGCAGTTCTTCCACTTTTTCAACTTTACCAGCCGGGAGCAGTTCGCTGTAAACCTCGTCGATTCCAAGAGAAGAAGCCACTTGATTTGCCACCTTTTTTGCGTCTCCGGTCAGCATGACTGTCTTCTCAACACCTGCCGCTTTCAAAGAAGCAATCGCCGCCCTTGAATGTGGCTTGACAATATCCGAAATCACAATATGCCCGGCATATTCCCCATTGATTGCCATTTGAATATTCCGTACCACGACTGCCATCAGACAGGTACGATTATTCACATGGCAATCAATGGGAAATATGCCGGGCATAT
>CANTDZ010000140.1 GCA_947652665.1 uncultured Clostridia bacterium | reverse complement strand
TTGTCCACGACGCCGGCATACTCGTCCGCTTCATAGCTGCTGACCTTGAACGTGCCGTAGGCAGTGGTGCAAAACGGGCCGACGGTGGTATAGTCGTCGCCGGTCTTCTGCTTCGCCCAGTAGGCCTTCACGTTGGCCGCGTAGGCCTTGTTGTCCGTGCCGACGCGGGCGCTACGAATACCGGCGTTCACGTCCACGATCTCCCAGCGGCCGTTCAGGTACACGATGTTCCAGCCGTGGGTTTTGTTGGACATGACGTGGCAGGGGATGCCCAGCTCGCGGCACATGATGGCGTACACGTTGGAAAAGTCTTCGCACATGCCGAGATGGGAGTCCCACATGGTGTAGCCCTTGGCAGAACCGGACGCGGCGGCCTCGGCCCAGCGATATTCGCGGTCTAAGGGTACATCCTTGTCATAGGCGATGTTCTTCTTCATCCAGGCATAGAGGGCGTAGGCCTTGGCGTAGTCGCTGGCGTCCTCGTCCGGGCAGATTTCGTGGGCAAGACCGCGCCACTTGCCGCTGTTGTCAGGATAACGGCTGGTGTTGGACTTGAACGGGTAATGAATAACCGTGACGTCGGCGGCCTTCTCCAGGTCGTTGCCGCCCTGCTTGGCGACCCAGGCCTGGAAGATATCATCTATCGTGAGGCTGTCCTTTTTGTCAGTCAGCCACGTCTTCATCGCCTGGTCGTTGGCCTGGAGCTCGCGATCCGCGAACTTGCCGACGCCGTCGCTCACGTAGACGGTCTGCCACGCGCTGACGGTCTCGACAGTGCCATCTTCATGAGTAAAGTCGAACCACACGCAGAAGGCGTAGGGGCCGTTCTTCAAGTTGGTCGTCTTCGCGGTGTGTTCCGTGTTGGCAGTCGCGTCCAGCACGATCTTCTCGGCGTCGTCGTACGTCCGGAACTCGACGGCATAGACCTCCACGTTGTCCAGGTCCGAGAATGCCTCGTAGGTCAGGACGTTGCCCTCGATGCTGGCGCGGACACCCCAGAAGCCCTGGCGATCCGTATAGATCTTATTGACGTACTTGCCGTCGAGGGCGTTGCAACCCGCGTACCAGGTGTCGCGGAAATCGTAGAAGTACGTGTACTTGCCGGATTTCTCCTGGTAGTCCAGCTTGCGGAACGTATCGTAGCTGATATTGGTCAGGCTGGGATATTTGGTAGTACCGTAGGCCACGCGGGTCTTGGCCGTGTTGGAAGTGCTTGCGGCCACGGAAGCGACGGCGTTGGCCGGGGACTGGTCGTAGGCTTCCACGTAGGCCGTGCCCTGGGGGAGGCCCTTGGGATGGGCGTCGTTGCTATCGCCGCCCAGGTCGAGGATGCTTAAGCAGAGAATGGCGAGGATGCTGGTAATGAGAATGGCTGCGGTAAAGCGTTTGTTCTTCTTGTCAGGAAAATACATTCTGATCGCGCTCCTTTCTAAGCGTAATGATAAATTTAGTAGGCGGGCCTGCGGTTTGCTATTCTTGTTCTGGCAGGTCTGCTCTACTCCCACCGTTGTGCCACGGCGAGAGCCGGGGCACATGTGGACGGAGGGTGCCAAGCCGATGTCCCAAACCGTCCGCCGCGTTCCGGTCTCCGGGGCGTGGCGGGGTTAGCGGATCTTTCGCCATGCGGCGTTGGCCTGCTCGCGGTAATCCCGTGCTTTTCGGATGTCGGAAGCGGCGCCATACTTTTGGGCGTTGCGCTCCCAAAGCCGGGCCAAATCCTCCAGGTGCTCCGCCTCCGCCCGGGCCGCCTTGCGCTTCTGCGCGTCAAGGGCGTCCCTACGGCGGCGTTCTTCCATGCTCAACCGTATATTCTCGATGTTCTGTTCCAAAGCCTCCTCCGATCTCTGCTTCTCTCTTCGGCAGATGCCGGGGAAAGCGCTGATGAGAGCGATGCATATCGCAGCGCACACGGCCAGAGAGAACAGCGGCACGCCCGCCATGGATAGCCCGATGACGAAGAAGGCCCCAAGAATGATCATGCCCGCCTTTGCCAGCTTCGGGTGCTCCGCCCAGAAGCGTCTCCAGAGCCTCCACAGCTGCACCAGCACCACGGCTGCGACGGCCATTCCGACCCCAAACAGGGGATCGCCTAGCTCTATTCCAGCATATAGCGAGCCTGCCGCCAAAACCACCGTCATGAAAATATATTCCATTCAACCCTCCTTTCTCTATTTGGTTGGATATTGTCCTCGACGTTCCGCCCTTGGGGGCGGGACCTCCCCGTCCCCCAAGAGCTTTTTGGACCGCCGAGACAACAAAAGCGGCGCAGGGCATGGTAATCCCTACACCGCTGAAGCTACGCACACAAACCATTGATTTCCCCATTGATTATTGCCGGGAAAACCGTTATAATAGGCTTTGGGCGCAGAAAATTTCTGCTGTGTGGGGCTAGATCTTAACGCGACTCCCTACATAGGACCTGGGGGGTTGCCGCCCCCCAGGCCTGCCTTATGCTTTTGTCATCTCGTTGCTCATTATAGCTTATGCTGGAAGATAAATCAAGGGTTTTTGACACGGTTCGCACTGGCGAGCCGCTTTTTTGTCGCACAACCCACCACGGGGGTGGGCGTGGCCGGATGGTGACGGCTAATCGTATGTGCATAATCTCTCTCCTATGCTGCGGCGGGGGCCTGGAGGACCTGCCGCTCCCAGCGGTCCATGAACGCCGCCACCTCGGGCGTGGCCGCCTGGTTTCCAGCGCCCCGGACCTGTTCCACCTTCCCATGCAGCACTTCTACGGTGTAGAAGGGCTTCTCCACCTCATCGCATCTGCGCAGGAACAGGATCATGGTCTTTTTCGCCGCAACCTTTCCAACATATCCGCCTACACAATGATGAAGCGCCTGACCTTCGGCCACTATGTCGTCCAAGGACGCCGGATAGACGATCTTCATACCGTCCCGCTCAAAGTCGAGCTGCCCCTTGACGCGCTTGTAGGCTGCCTGGAAGTCTTCGCGCATCTTCATGTCGGCCTTGATTTTAATGCGCTCCGCCACCCTGTCATGGGATTTCTGCAAATCCTTCGGGAACAACACGAAACTGTTTTTCAAGTCATAGTGCTGCTTTTCACACATATCCAGATAGTCCGCATACTCCCTGACCACGGCCTTGATGGAATCATAGCGCAGGCCGCCGTATTTCCCCTCCCGGCCTTGCAGCAGATTGTACTGTCCGTCCACATATCTCATGAGCTTATGCGGCGTCGTGTGCGCCAGGATGGGAGACAGATCCATGTCAATCTTGCGTTCGATCTGCCACGCCAACAGCTTTTGACGGTCCTTCACGCCGCTCTGATGGTACGCCTGGAGAAGCTGCAACTCCTCCACTCCCGTGTTCAGGTCACGCAGAAAGCCCACGTCCTCCACGCCCACGCCCAGCAGCCGGTGCGTCCTGTTCTGCGTCTCGTCCAGCTCGGGGGCCGGGTAGTAGCGATAAGAATGGTAGACCATATCGCAGACCAGCTTGTAAAAGCCCATTTTAACCAGGTGCTCATACCGGGGATGCTCGACGTGCGCCCGCAGGAACATGGATACGGTCATGGGCCCGCTACCATGCTGATAAAACGGCACGATGGGGCAGTATTGCCAAGGCGTTCCGGCCAGGTCCTCCGGCAGGTTGCCGCAGAACAGATAGCCGTCGGTGGTGGATTCGTAAGTCGGCTGGCTGTAGTAGACAGGCCGGATGCCCGCTTTCCACTTGGTCAGGTTGCCGTCATCGGAGAGGTAATAGTGACCACACTCCACGGCGCCGTCCGGGCCCAGGCTGACGAACTGGCGGGCGTTCTCGGTGATGGTGATCGCGGGGGCCGCGTCCTGGTACTTGGTTTGAATCTTGAGGATACGGACGATCAGACCGGCACCCATCCGCTGGAGCACCACCCCCGTCTCCCGGTCATGGATATACTTGGTGCGCCCCTTGGAGATCATGGTCATCTCCCGGCCGCAATGGGGGCAGGCGGCCTCGCCCTTATACCTGACGCCGGACAGCTCCGCTCCATGGCCGCAGGATGAGCAGACGCCCTTTGCCACGCCCTTCCGGGCATGGCCGTAAATGAAATAGGCGGGCAGGATTTCGCGGCGGGCCCAACTCTCCACCCCGCCGGGGAGGGCCGGGATACCCTCCATGCGGGCCAGGACCTTCTCCTCCCGTCGGAGCAGCCGTTCGCGCAGGCGCTTGTCGAGAGTGGCCTGCTGGGCGCGGGTCAGCGCCGCCATGCCGCTGTGGTCGTGGTCGCGGAAGAAACCGCAGACACGCTCTTCATCCTGGGTGGAGTAGAACGCGCATTTCTCTTTGAAATATTTGAAATAGTAGTCGCGGCCCAGGTTCTCGAACGCCGCCGTCCGCCAGCGGGTGGAGCCGTCCCCCCTCCGGGCCAGGGTGATATAGTCCTCCCCCGCCTGGAACATGGTCCAGACGGGCGTGGAATCGCCGCCAGCGGCCCGCTTTCGGTCATAGATGTACAGCACCAGCGTCCGGCGGTGGCCGATGATCTTGACCGCCGTGCGGACGATATAGTCCACCTGCGGAGCATGGAGCAGCCCATGCCCCGGCGGGATGGCGGGGGCAGGGTTGTCGGCGGCGAACTTGCACAGAGCTTTTTTGTCCAGCATTCCCACCCCTCCTTACATCAAGCTGATTTGTTCCATGTCAGTGTTTGTCGGCTTCGCGGCTTTGGGCTTCGCCGCAGGAGTCGGCTTTTTGGCTGCCTTG
The DNA here is from genome assembly GCA_947652665.1 of uncultured Clostridia bacterium. Classification (GTDB taxonomy): domain Bacteria; phylum Bacillota; class Clostridia; order Oscillospirales; family Acutalibacteraceae; genus Acutalibacter. The sequence goes on along the minus strand of CANTDZ010000140.1, from coordinate 182 downwards.
CCCTTGGCCGTCTTACGATTTGCGGAAGCGAGCACATACGGTTTTGATACGAATTTTTCATCATTTTGGTGATCCTCCTTGGCATCAGGGTCGTTGAAATAATCCTCGGCCCATTGGAAGCACAGGCCGTCGGGCACGTCCAAGCCGTAGACGCCGGTGCGCTGGATGCCGTTGTCCTTCAT
>CANTDZ010000139.1 GCA_947652665.1 uncultured Clostridia bacterium | reverse complement strand
CCGCTTGACAAACAAGAGAAGATTTGATAAATTTTGTACAGAGGAAATTAAACTGTAACCGAAAGGATGGTTCATGTGGAAATTCATTACACACCGAAAGGGGTCTGCTCCCGGGGCATTGACATTGTAGTCGAGGACGGGGTGATCCAGTCCGTAAAGTTTACTGGGGGATGCAGCGGTAATACCCAAGGCGTGGCTGCTCTGGCCCAGGGGATGAAGGTGCAGGATTACATTGACCGCTGCAAGGGCATTCGCTGCGGCACAAAAGCAACTTCCTGTCCGGACCAGCTGGCCTCGGCTTTGGCAGAAGCTTTGCAGGCGTAAGCCAAAACAGCAATAAAAAGAGAAAGGGTGCTGACCCCCATGTGGGAGCAGCACCCTTTTTGTTTGCGTCCTTTTCAGGACCGCGTGGAGTTAGCAGCAGCTATTGCCGCAGCCATTGCAGCCGCCGTTGCAGCCGCAATCGTTGTTGTTGTAGCCGCCGAACCCGCCGCAGCCACCGCAGCACAGAAGGATGAGAATGATGATGATGATCCAAGAGCAACCTCCGTTACACATTGAAGAACGCCTCCTTTCGTTTACACTCTATCTTATGGTGTGGGAGGAAAAGTGTTACAGGCTGGCAGAATTTTTTTGCGTTAGCCTCTTGACATTCTCAGAAAAGCTGGTATACTTAAAGTCAAAGAAAGTCAAAGACAAAATGGAGATGAAAGGAAATGCGTATCAGCGACAGTGTTGCAAACTATATTTTACAGCTTCTCAATGAGACCAACGGCATTGCGGAGATACAGCGTAATGAGCTGGCGAGCTTTTTGGGCTGCGTGCCCAGCCAGATCAACTATGTTCTCACGTCCCGCTTCACGCCGGAGCAAGGGTATTTGGTGGAGAGCCGGCGGGGAGGCGGCGGATACATCCGCATCACGCGCCTACAGCTTTCCACGGCGGATATGATTATGCATGTGGTCAACGCCGTAGGAGATTCCTTGGATGCGGCTACTGCTCGGGCTATGACGGCCAACATGGTACAGAACTCCGTGCTGGACCCCAGAGCTGCCGAACTCATCCAGGCTGCCGTCTCGGAGAAGACGTTAGCCGCTGTACCCCGTGAACTGCGGGACACGGTACGGGCTGCGATCTATAAAAATATGCTGCTGGTAACGCGCACATGAGAATATATTTATCTTAGAACAGGAGGCATCTTTATGATCTGTCAAGCTTGCGGGAAAAATACCGCTACCACCCATATCAAGACTACCGTGAATGGCAAGCTCACCGAGATCTATCTTTGTCCGGACTGCGCACGGGAACAAGGCTACGCCCACCTTTTTGACGACTGGGGCTTTAGCAGTTTGATGAGCGGCCTCTTAGGAGCCGCCGCCCCTCAGCGCCAAGTTCAGAAATGCCCGTCCTGCGGGCAGAGCTTTGAGGAGATATCCCGCAGCGGAAAAATCGGCTGTGCGGAGTGCTATAAGACCTTCCGCAGCCAGCTTTTGCCTATGATCCAGCGGGTGCATGGCACAGCACGGCACAAGGGCAAGGTTCCTGGGGGTTCGGCGTTACAGGTTGTTGATACCAACAAGCAGATGGTGGCTGTCGAGACCAGCCAGATCGACGAGAAGAAACGACTGCTGCAAAAAGCGATAGAGGCTCAGAATTTTGAGCAGGCCGCCGTGCTGCGGGACGAAATAAAAGAATTGGAAAAGAAGCAATAGAAAGGGGAGGTCACGATGAAATGGTATGAGAAAGCGGGCCCCAGCGGGGATGTCGTTTGCAGTACACGGGTGCGGCTGGCGCGGAATTTGAAGCAGTACCCCTTTCCGGGCCGGGCTGGTTTAGAGCAGAAAGAGGAGATCAAGCGCAAAGTACGGGACGCGCTTCTTTCTGGGAACAGCATCCTTTCCAAAGAGTTCCGGTTTCTGCCGCTGGAGGAGATGGACGAAGAGACTGCTGTCTCTTTAGTAGAACGCCACATTGTCAGCCCAGAGTTCATCGCCGACAGGCAGGGGAAAGGCGTGCTGATTTCCGAAGACGAAAGCGTTTCGATTATGATTAACGAGGAGGATCATCTGCGCATACAAGTGCTGCGGGAAGGCCTTTCCTTGAAAGAAGCCGCCGAGACTGCCGACCGTTTAGACACGCTGCTGGGTGAGACCCTAGCTTTTGCCTTCGACCCGGAGTTCGGCTATTTGACCCAATGCCCTACCAATCTGGGCACCGGAATGAGGGCGTCGTTTATGCTGCATCTGCCAGCCTTACAGGAGAGCGGGGCGATGGCGCGTATTTCGGCAAACCTCTCTAAGCTGGGACTGACCTTGCGGGGCACTTATGGCGAGGGAACGAAGGTCAGTGGGGCCATGTACCAGTTGTCGAACCAAATCACTTTAGGGCTGAGCGAAAACGAGGCGATTGAAAATCTCAGCGCCATTGCGGGGCAGCTGATAGAAGAAGAACGCAAACTGCGCAAGCAGATGGGAAGAAATCTGGTGCTGCAGGACAAAATAACGAGGGCGGCTGGACTGCTGGGCAGTGCTAGGGTGCTTTCTACCAGGGAGTTCATGGAGCTATTGTCTTATGTGCGGTTTGGGGCCGCCGAAGGGATGCTGCAGGGTGTCACACCGGAAGAACTGAACACTTTATCCATCCATGCCCAGCCTGCCACGCTGATGGCCAGGGAAAAGCAGAAGCTTTCCGAAAACCAGCGGGATGTTCTGCGAGCGCAGCTGGCGCGCCAGGTATGCGGGAAGATACAATATACAATAGACTAGAAAATACAGACCTTTTGAAAGGAGCAAGCGCGTTATGGAATACCGTTTCAATGGATTTACAGAAAAAGCTAACAAGGCTTTGAATCTGGCGGTGGAAGCCGCGCAGAATCTGGGCCACGACTATATTGGCAGTGAGCACTTAATGCTGGGCTTGTTGCAAGAAGGCAGCGGCGTAGCTTATACGGTGCTTAGCAAGCTGGGCGTGACGGCGGAGGGCTACGAAAAGCTGATCCGGGAGCGCATCGGCTCCGGCCCGGCCACGGAGCTGACTCCGGACAGCTTCACGCCCCGTACGAAGCAGATTTTACAGGTAGCGGCCATGGCAGGGGCCCGTCTGCACAATGCCTATGTAGGGACGGAGCACCTCCTTATCGCCATTATGCAGGACGAAAGCTGTTATGCCATCCGCTTCTTAAAGATATTGGGCGTCGACCCGGACCGGGTGGTCACCGAACTCTCCACTCTGCTGAGCAATACCGCGTTTTCTGGCCAGGAGGCAGGGCACGCCGGCCACCGGGAGGGGAAGCCTAATGGAAAAGCCCTGGAACAGTTTGGGCGTGATTTGACCCAGTTGGCAGCTGAGGGAAAAATCGACCCAGTGATTGGGCGTCAGACAGAAATCGAGCGAGTGGTGCAGATTTTGTCCCGCCGCACAAAGAATAACCCAGTCCTCATCGGCGAACCCGGTGTTGGCAAGACTGCCGTGGCAGAGGGGCTCGCCCTGAAAATCCACGCAGGTGACGTGCCGGAAACCCTGAAAAACAAGCGTTTGGTTTCCCTCGACCTGACCGGCATGGTCGCCGGAGCCAAGTACCGCGGCGATTTTGAGGAACGCATCAAAGCTGCCATCGACGAGGTAAAGGCAGACGGCAATGTGATCCTGTTTATTGACGAACTGCACACGATCATCGGCGCTGGCTCCGCAGAGGGTTCGGCAGATGCGGCGAACATTTTGAAGCCCGCTCTGGCCCGAGGGGATTTCCAGGTAATCGGTGCCACAACTATAAATGAATACCGCAAACACATCGAAAAGGACGCAGCATTGGAGCGCCGCTTCCAACCCGTGACCGTAGGCGAGCCCACGGAGGAAGAAGCCGTAGAAATTTTGAAGGGCTTAAAAGACCGCTACGAAGCCCATCACAAGGTGCAGATTACAGACAGCTCCATAGACGCCGCCGTAAAGCTTTCGGCCCGGTATATTGCGGACCGTTTCTTGCCCGACAAGGCTATCGATTTGGTGGATGAAGCCGCATCACGCGTAAGGCTTCGCACCTTTACAGCGCCGGAAGATTTGCAGGACCTGGAAAAGCAGATCAAGGATGCGGAAATCGACAAGGCTGCGGCCATCAACTCCCAGGATTTCGAGCGCGCGGCGTCCTTGCGGGATAAGCAGAAGGAACTGCAGGAGCAATTGGAAAAGGCCAAAGATGAGTGGGCTGCTAAAAACGAACGCAGCAACAGCGTTGTGACGCCGGAGGATATTGCGGACATTGTCTCTATGTGGACGGGCGTGCCGGTTTCGCAGCTGACCGAGGAGGAAAGCCAGCGCCTCCTGCGGCTGGAGGGCACCCTGCATCAGCGGGTGATCGGGCAGGAGGAAGCCGTCACGGCTATTGCCAAGGCCATACGCCGCGGCCGGGTAGGGCTAAAGGATAAGAATCGGCCAATCGGCTCCTTTATCTTCCTAGGGCCCACCGGCGTAGGCAAAACCGAATTGTGCAAGGCCTTGGCAGAGGCCATGTTCGGCGATGAAAAAGCTATGGTGCGCTTTGATATGTCCGAGTATATGGAGAAGCACACGGTGTCGCGTTTGGTGGGGTCTCCTCCCGGCTATGTAGGCTTTGATGAGGGCGGCCAGCTTACGGAAGCCGTGCGGCGCAAGCCCTATTCTGTGGTACTTTTTGACGAGATTGAAAAGGCCCATCCGGATGTTTTCAACATCCTGCTGCAAATCCTGGAGGATGGGCGTGTCACGGACTCCCAGGGCAAGACCGTGGATTTCAAAAACGCAGTAATCATCATGACCTCCAATGTAGGGGCGCGGCTCATCACAGAGAAGCAGAACACCTTGGGATTCACCCAAAGCAGCGGCGAGAGCAAGGATTTTGAGAAAATCAAAGAATTGGTGATGGGCGAGCTGAAAAACCTCTTTAAGCCAGAGTTTTTGAACCGTGTGGATGATAT
>CANTDZ010000138.1 GCA_947652665.1 uncultured Clostridia bacterium | reverse complement strand
CTGAACTGGCTTTCTCCCAATGAGTTCTTTGTACAAGATGTTTGACAATCCTACACCATGCGCCTGGGCTTTTTTGTCTGTAGGCTTGCATTTTCCCACTGTATATGCTATAATATCAATGGATGAAATTGATAACCGACATGGTTCTCAAAAAGGGAAACGCGGAGACTGCCATCTCCGCGTTTCCCTTTTGCGTTTTGGTGCTCTGTGCTTACTTGCCTTTACGCTTTCTGTCAAGCCACTTGCTTATGTAATCGGCGACCACATTCGCTGCGACAGAAAGGATGAAATTTATGAAATCCGACACGGTTCCCACCCCCTTCCTGTGCCAGTATGGGGGTCGGCAAGCAATCAAATTATAGCATGGAACTTGCATAAAGGGAAGAAAAATGTCGAAGCACTTGCAAAACGGCTGTTCTGCGTTTATAATTGTGAGAAGAACTTTGAGAGGAAGGGATCGATTTTATGGCACAGAAAAAAATGGTGAACGACATCACCTCTATGGACGTGGATTTCGCCCAATGGTACACCGATATCGTCAAGAAGGCCCAGCTGGCCGAATATTCCAGCGTAAAGGGCTGCACGGTCATTGAGCCCTACGGCTATGCCATCTGGGAGAACATCCAGAAGGATATGGACAGGCGCTTTAAGGAAGTGGGCGTGGAGAACGTGTATATGCCCCTGCTCATCCCCGAGAGCCTGCTGCAAAAGGAAAAGGATCACATCGACGGCTTTGCGCCGGAGTGCGCGGTGGTCACCCAGGGCGGCGGCGAGAAGCTTGCGGAAAAGCTTTACATCCGCCCCACCAGCGAGGTGCTCTTCTGTGAGCATTACCAGAAGGTCATCCACTCCTACCGCGACCTGCCCAAGCTTTACAACCAGTGGTGCTCGGTGGTGCGCTGGGAGAAGACCACCCGCCCCTTCCTGCGGGGCATGGAGTTTTTGTGGCAGGAGGGCCACACCATGCACGAGACCGCCGAGGAAGCTAAGGAGTTCACCCTGAAGGCGCTGAAAATCTACGAGGATGTCTACCGCGAGACCCTGGCTATCCCCCCGGTCGTAGGCCAGAAGACCGAAAAGGAGAAGTTCGCCGGGGCCGAGGCTACCTATACCCTCGAGCCCATGATGCACAACGGCGTGGCGCTCCAGGGCGGCACCACCCACTATTTCGGCGACGGCTTTGCCAAAGCTTTCGGCATCCAGTTCACCGGCCGGGACAACTCCCTGCAGACTCCCCACCAGACCTCTTGGGGCATGAGCACCCGTTTGATCGGCGCGGTCATCATGGTGCACGGCGACGACAACGGCCTGGTTCTGCCCCCGAAGGTTGCGCCGGTACAGGTAGTCATCGTGCCCATCGCCCAGCACAAGCCCGGCGTATTGGAGAAGGCCGGGGAGCTCTACGAACAGCTCAAGAAGGATTTCCGCGTAAAGCTGGACGACAGCGACAACTCCCCCGGATGGAAGTTCGCCCAGTACGAGATGCAGGGCGTGCCGCTGCGGCTGGAAATCGGGCCCAAGGACATCGAGAACGGCCAGTGCGTGCTGGTAAGGCGTGATAACGGCGAGAAGATTTCCGCCTCCCTGGAGGGCCTCACAGAGGCCATTGACGGGCTGCTGAAGACCATTCATGACGATATGTACGCCCGGGCCCAGAAGAACCGGGAGGAGAAGACCTTCGTGGCCCACAATCATGAAGAATTCCTGGACATCGCCCAGAACAAGCCTGGCTTCATCAAAGCCATGTGGTGCGGCGACAGCGCCTGCGAGGACAAGCTCAAGGAGGAGACCGGCGGCGTGAAGTCCCGCTGCATCCCCTTTGAGGAGGAGCACATCTCCGATGTCTGCGCCTGCTGCGGGAAGCCGGCCAAGCATATGGTTTACTGGGGACGGCAATACTAAAGCGGGTTGACAAATCCGCTGGGTATGCTATAATAAACACAGAGGAGCTGCCACATAGTGCGGTTAGCCCTTGATCAGTTTAAGTAATTAAAAATACTGACCGTTCGGGTTCCGGCCGAGCGGTCAATCTTTTTGCATTTCCCACAACAAACCAGAGGAAAAACAGGGCATTTTGCGGGGCACATAATGTCAAGAGAAATATTTCGAAAATTTTAGAAAAAATCACAAAAAATGCCTTGCGTTTTTCCAGGGCTTGTATTAGAATGTAGGTACAGCCTCGTTATGGTGGGGCTAACTATGTTAAAATCCTAGGAGGAGATCCCAATGGCAAAATTAAAGATCGGCTTTATCGGCTGCGGCGGCATCGCCAACGGCAAGCACCTGCCCGGCATGGCCCAGCAGAAGGAATTCGTTGATCTGGTCGCTTTCTGTGACCTGATCCCCGAGCGCGCTGAGAAAGCCGCTAAAGAATACGGCACTCCCGACGCAAAGGTCTACACCGACTATCACGAGCTGCTGGCCGACCCCGAGATCGTCGCTGTGCACGTTCTGACCCCCAACATCGCCCACTGCGAGATCAGCGTGGCCGCCCTGGAGGCTGGCAAGCACGTTCTGTGCGAGAAGCCCATGGCCGCTACCACTGCTGACGCCAAGAAGATGCTGGAGGCCCGCGACCGCACCGGCAAGATGCTGACCATCGGCTACCAGTACCGCCACTTCCCCGTAAACCAGGTTGCCAAGGGCATCGTGAATGACGGCTGGCTGGGCGACGTGTACTATGCCGAGGCTACCTATCTCCGCCGCCGCGGCGTTCCCACCTGGGGCGTGTTCACCGACAAGTCCAAGCAGGGCGGCGGCCCGCTGATCGACATCGGCACCCATGCTCTGGACCTCACCCTGTTCCTGATGAACAACTACGATGTTGACTACGTTGTCGGCACTTCCTTCGAGAAGCTGGGCACCCTGCTGGATCCTGAGTATCAGGGCCAGGTCGACCGTATGGGCAACCAGAACAGCTGGAACAACAAGACCTATGACGTGGAAGATTCCGCTGTAGGCCACATCAAGATGAAGAACGGCGCGGTCATCAACCTGCGTGCTGCTTGGGCCATCAACATGGCCGAGGCCAACGGCGCCAACAACGAGGCTTATGCTACTCTCGTAGGCACCAAGGGCGGCTTGGACACCGTTTCCGGCCAGGCTCGTTTGAACCACGTGGTTGCCAGCCAGCCCGCTATCACCATGGTGGGCAACAAGGTTGCTTCCTATATCCCCGGCTTCAGCGCCGGCCCCGCTCCCGTCAGCAAGGAGCATGACATCTGGGTCAAGGCTCTGATGGGCGAAGGCGACCTGTTCGTCACCGCCGACCAGGCTTTCGTGGTCACCCGCATCCTGGATTCCATCTACGAGTCCTCCCGCACCGGCAAGCCCGTCTACTTTGACTGATTTGCTTTTGGATGAGGATGAAGTTGAACGGATAACAAGTACGGCTAACCTGTAAGGAACAAAAATAGCGGCTCCCGTGTTGCGCGGGGGCCGCTTTTTTGTGTTGTTATTTCATATATTTCTCCAGCAGACGGGCTACTTCGCGCACATCTATGGGCTTGGCCACATGGGCGTTCATGCCGCAGTCCAGGCAGCGCTTGATGTCCTCAGAGAACGCGTCCGCCGTCATGGCGATGATAGGAATCTGGGCGTCCGGATGGTCCAGCTTGCGGATGGCCACAGCGGCCTCGTAGCCGGTCATTACGGGCATACGGATGTCCATCAGGACAGCGCTGTAGTGGCCGGGCTCGGAGCCTTGCAGCATCTCCACGCATTCCTGGCCGTTCTCGGCGTGGTCCAGCTGCAGGTTCAGCTCGGAAAGGAGCTCCTCGGCGATTTCCCAGTTAAGCTCGTTGTCCTCGGCCAGCAGGACGTGCCGGCCGCCAAAGTCGGCGGCATCGGCCTCCTCGTCGGGGGCTGCAGCCTCCTCTTCTCCTTCGGCAAATTTCTTCAGGCCGTAGAACAGCGTGGACTTAAACAGCGGCTTTGCAATAAACCCGCTGATCCCCGCCGCACGGGCGTCGTCCTCAATCTCGCCCCAGTCGTAGGCCGAGATAAGGAGGATGGGGATATCGTCCCCCAGCTGGGCGTGGATGGCCTTGGCCGTGGCAATGCCGTCCATGCCGGGAAGCTTCCAGTCCAGCAGGATGACGCGGTAATCCTCATGGCGCTCGCGCTGCCTGGCCACCATTTTGATGGCTTCCTCGCCGGAGAGGGTCCAGTCCGCATGGATGCCGATGGATTTCAGGGCGCTCACCGTGCTCTCGCAGAGCTGCCGGTCGTCGTCCACCACCAGCATATTCCAGGAGGGCAGGACCATGTCCACCTCGGCGATCTCAGCCTTTTCCATGTCCAGGGTCACGTTAAACTCGGTGCCCACGCCCTGCTGGCTCTCCACCTGGATGGTGCCGCCCATGGCGTCAATAATATACTTGGTGATGGCCATGCCCAGGCCGGTGCCCTCGGTGCGGTGGATGCGTGCATTGTCCTCGCGGGTGAAGGACTCAAACACCTTGGCCTTGAACTCCTCCGACATCCCCATGCCCGTATCCTTCACCTGTAGATAAATCCGCACGAACCCGTCGCCCTTGGGGGACTCCTCCTCCCGCAGCGTCATCTGAACCGAACCGCCCTCCGGGGTGAACTTGATGGCGTTGGACAATAGGTTGAGCAGGACCTGGTTCAGCCGCACGCTGTCGCAGCAGACGTTTTCGGCAAAAATATCATAAATGGAAAGGTTAAAATTCAGCTGCTTGGCCTTCACCTGAGGCTGGACAATGCTGACGATGCTGTCCATAACTTCCCGCAGGGAGACCTGGTCTACATTGAGGGTCATCTTGCCGCTCTCAATTTTGGACATATCCAGCACGTCGTTGATGAGCCCCAAAAGATGCTGGCTGGAAAGAGAGATTTTTTTCAAGCAGTGCTGCACCTGCTGGGGATTGTCCAGGTTGGCCGTGGCAATGGCCGTCATGCCCACAATGGCGTTCATGGGCGTGCGGATATCGTGGCTCATGTTGGA
>CANTDZ010000137.1 GCA_947652665.1 uncultured Clostridia bacterium | reverse complement strand
TATTACCAAAAGCCCCTGCTGCTGGCCTACTCTGGCGGTAAAGACAGCGAGGTGTGCCTGGAGCTTTGCAGGCGGGCCGGGGTGCCCTTTGAAGTGATACACAGCCTCACTACCGCAGACGCACCGGAAACCGTGTACCATGTGCGCAGGGTGTTCCGCAGGCTGGAGCTGGAGGGCATCAAGTGTGAAATACTGCACCCCTGGTACAAGGGCCAGCCCACCTCCATGTGGGCGCTTATCCCCCAAAAGCTTATGCCCCCGGTGCGCACAATGCGGTACTGCTGCCAGGTTTTGAAGGAGGGGCGCGGTAAAAACCGGTGCATGGTGCTGGGTGTGCGCAGGGCGGAAAGCCAAAACCGCTCCGATGCGGGTGTGGCGGAATTGTCCGGAAAAACCAAGTCGGGCAAGCAGATATTTGATTTTGACAATGGCGACAAAGGCATTATTGCTCCTTGCCAAATGAAAGCCAAAATCAAAATCCATCCCATTGTGGACTGGACAGACCGGGATGTGTGGACTTTCCTCTCAGACGCAAAAATTGAGATAAACCCCTGCTATTCCATGGGTTTTAGTAGGGTGGGCTGTGTTGGTTGCCCGATGGCGGACAAACACCGCTGGCGGGAGTTCCAGCAATGGCCCAAGTTTGAAAACGTATACCGCAGGGCCTTTGCCCGTATGTTGGAGGAACGCAAGGCCCGGGGCAAGCCCTGCCAGTGGAAAAACGCCGATGATGTTTTCCGCTGGTGGATGGAGGACAAGAACCTGGACGGCCAGCTCGACCTTTGGGGCGGCGAAATTGGAGGTGGTACATGAATAAGGAGATTATAAAACTAGCCACGCTGGATGAATCCAGCGCAGAAGCCCAAAGCCCGGAGCAGTATGCCATTAACACAATAGGCGGCAGGGCGCTGCAAACAGCAAATACGATTGCCCAGAAAAGCGGACAGGCCATCAAGGCCGCTTTGGCAGAACCGGCTGCGCCCAAGGCTATGCCCGTTGGAGATAGGCCCACATACAGGAAAGCATCGGGGGCACCACCTTATACTCCCGTAACAGAGGATGTTTTTTCTGAACCCGCCCCCGCACAAAACCCTCCCATGCAGGCAGATGGCCCCCCAGCGCGGGGCGCAGATATGTCCTGCCCTTTGCCGGACAGGCCGCAGGCCCCGTCGGCAAAACAGGGCAAGCGTACCACCCGGAGCATGGAACGCAGATACATCCCCACAAAGGAAAGGGGGAATCCCCCTGCCCATGCAGCCCCTCCAACTGCTAAGGAGGGCAGTAATGAACCCAGCCGTTTACAGCTTTACGAAAGGCCCGGCCTTGCTACATACCAAAACACCCCGCTTGCTTCCGGCCTGCAAAACCAGGGTCCAGGGCTGGCGCTGGCTGGGGAATCCAGCGCAGGCTTGCAAAGCGTCCAGGCGGCGGGGCAGGCCGTAGAGGGGGGCGCGTCTGCGGCTGCATCTTCCAGCGCGGGGCCGGTTGTCATTGCCTATCAGGTGACGGAAAAGGCTGTCACAAAAATGAAAGAAACGGTAGAAAATATCGCCGTCAGGGCACAATCCAGCAAGCAGGCGCTGGGGGCCTTGACGGCGCTTTTCCTTGTTCCGCTCCTAATTATGTTCGGTATTGCCGGGGTGCTGCGGGGCGGCGGGTTTGCCAGCAATGTCAACCTTTCGGTGGATGTGCTGGCCCTTATGCCCCAGATAAATGCCGCTTGCCAAACCCATGGCATCCCTGAATATGCACCTCTGGCAGCGGCTGTGATGATGCAGGAATCCGGCGGCAACGTGGCCCTTACGAATGGGGACGTGATGCAATGCGCTGAGAGTTTAGGCTACCCAGCCGGTACGCCTGTGCCAGTAGGGGAATCCATCAACCATGGCGTGGGGGTGCTGGCCCACAAGCTGTCCAGGGCAGGCTCTACCGGGCCTGCGGATATCCCCCGTATCAGCCTTGCCCTGCAAGCCTATAACTACGGCGACGGCTATTTTGATTGGGCCGCATCCCACGGCGGGGGCTACAGCAAAGAAAACGCCTTGAGCTTCCAGCAATACCAGATGAGCCACGGCTACCCCGGCGGCTACGGCGACGCCAGCTATGTTGAACACGTCCTCCGCTATTACCAAACCGGCGGGGGCGGCATGGGGGCTGGCAGCGCCATTGCGGGCGGGGCCTTTGCCTACCCCTGCGAGGGCCACGGCTGGAATACCTACCCCGGCCACGAGGGCATAGACATCCCCCTGGAAACGGGCACCCCTGTTTACGCCTGCGCCGCTGGCACTGTCACCTATGCGCAAGCTGGCTGGCACAGCGGCATGGGGGTTGACGGCATTGCGTCCTATGGCAACTGTGTTTTCGTTGACCATGGAAGCGGCTGGCAGTCCCGTTACGCCCATATGTCCTCCATTGTGGTGGCTTCGGGCACGCCTGTCCAGCAAGGGCAGCTTATTGGCTATGTGGGCAGTACCGGCAACAGCTCCGGGCCGCACCTGCACCTGGCGTTATATTACAACGGCAGCCCATCTTCCGGGGGCGTGATTTATGCGGAACAGGCGTGGCCGCAGTATAAGAATTAACAGGCGAAAATGTGAAAAACTACAGGACAGGCAGCAGCTTTTAAGAGGGCTGCTGCCTGTTCTAATTGTTAGGAGGGATGTATATTGACATATGGCTATATCCGCGTTTCCAGCACAGACCAGAACGAGGACAGGCAGAAAATCGCAATGGACGCTAAAAATGTCCCAAGGAAAAACATTTTTATGGACAAGCAGTCTGGCAAGGACTTTGAACGCCCGCAGTACAAGCGGCTGGTGCGGAAGATAAAGCGGGGCGATCTGCTTTACCTGTTGAGCATTGACCGCCTGGGCCGCAACTACAAGGACGTGCAGGAACAGTGGCGCGTCTTGACCAAGGACAAGGGCGTGGACATCTGCGTCATTGATATGCCGCTGCTGGATACCCGGACCGCGAAAGACCTTATGGGCACCTTTATTGCCGACCTGGTTCTGCAAATCCTCTCCTTTGTAGCGGAAAACGAACGGGCCAACATCAAGAAGCGGCAGGCCCAGGGCATAGCGGCAGCAAAGGCCCGGGGTGTCCGCTTTGGCAGGCCGGAAAAGCCTGTCCCAAAAAACTTTGTGGATATCGTGCGGCAATGGGAACGGCATGAAATCTCTACACCGGAAGCCCTGCGGCTTTGTGATATGAGCAGGCCCACATTCTACCGGAAAATCCGCGAAAACGAAGAAACAAAGCTTATAAGGTGTAAGATTATATCGTCTTAAAAGGTAAACTTTTAGATACAAAATCACTTTCGTATAATTTTACCATACTCCTTCCCTGATTGCAAGACAGTACATATAATTTTGGTTAACCTTACAAAAAAAGAAACCCATAATGTGGCAAAAAGAGGGGTTTATCAATTAGTTTGCTTTATTTCTTTTACGGGGGGAGGAATGTGATCGTAATTGCTTTTATAGACAGCCGCAACGGCGTGGCATTCAACCACCGCAGGCAGTCCCAGGATAGGGAGGCGTTGCAGAAAATCATTGGCATGACGGCTGGCTCTGTGCTTTGGGTAAACGCATATACGGCACAGCTTTTTGCAGGCTATGACGCGCTGCAGGTGCAGGAGGACGAACATTTCCTCGATAAAGCCGGGCCTGGGGAGTTCTGCTTGGTGGAGGGGGCCGACATCCTACCATTCAGCTTTTTCATTGAGGAAATCGTCCTTTTCAACTGGAACCGGGTATACCCAGCCGACCGGCATTTCCCTATCGACGTCCATAATGGGAAGTGGCGCTGTGTTTCCCAGGAGGTTTTCACTGGCAGCTCCCATGAAAAAATTATCATGGAGGTTTACAGGAAATGAAAAACAGGGCAAGGTTTTTATCCCTCATGCTGGCCCTGGCGCTGGTTTTCAGCGGGTGTGAACCGCTAGGCACGGAACCGGCTGCCGACAGCGCGGCTTCCATCGTTGTGGAAACGGCTGCGCCCACGCAGTCCCCCTCCCCAACTGCCACGCCTACCCCTACACCCTCGCTTACTCCCATCTCTACACCTGCCCCTGTTTCCATTGACTTGGCAGGCATACCCGCCTATGATGGCGCGGCCTATGTGGAGGTAAACGGCAATGCGCCTTACTTCACGGAGGACAACTATACAGAGGTTTCCTTTGAAAGCTACTCCGAGCTGGACAGCTTAGGCCGCTGCGGCACAGCCTTTGCCTGTATTGGCGAGGACATTATGCCAACGGAAGAACGGGGGGAAATCGGCCAGGTAAAGCCCAGCGGCTGGCATACTGTACGCTATGACGGCATAGTGGACGGCAACTACCTTTACAACCGCTGCCATCTGATAGGCTACCAGCTTTCCGGCGAAAACGCCAACACGCAGAACCTTATCACCGGCACCCGGTATCTCAATATAGAGGGGATGCTTCCCTTTGAGAATATGGTAGCCGACTATGTAAAAGAGACGAAAAACCATGTGCTGTACCGGGTTACGCCTGTCTTTGACGGGGATAACCTGCTGGCAAACGGCGTGTTGCTGGAGGGCCGCTCCATGGAGGACGGGGGCGCGGGCATATCCTTCTGCGTGTTCGCCTATAACGTGCAGCCCAGCATCCGCATTGATTACACAGATGGGGCAAGCACTTACATCGAACCGGAAGCGGCCCCCGAACCTGAGCAGACGCAGCCTGTAGGTTCCGAATACATCTTAAACACCAACACAGGCAAATTCCACCGCCCCGGCTGTTCCAGTGTGGACAAAATGAAAGAAGCCAATAAGCAGCATTTCACGGGAACACGCGACGAAGTGGCTGGCATGGGGTATGAGCCTTGTAAACGGTGTAACCCCTGAAAATACGCAGAAAATAAAAAGACCGCTAATATACCTAGCGGTCTTTCGTAAACATTACAATGTCATTGGGTGTGCAGTGGATGATGTTGCACAGCTTTTCTAAAGTAAGCAAAGTTATATTTTTACCTTTCTTCAGCGCGTCCAGCGTCTTATTGTCAATACCGGCCTGTAAAAGCTGGTATTGCGAAACCTCGCGCT
>CANTDZ010000136.1 GCA_947652665.1 uncultured Clostridia bacterium | reverse complement strand
AGAGAAATGATATGAAAGAAATATCAGAGGCATTAAAAGTAAGAATCCGAATTACATCAAGACCATATGGGGAGTGGGGTATAAAATTGAAAGCTAACGTGTTCCGATTTATCAAGGCTGCACTTATTGTGGTTCTCGGCCTCCTGCTGACCATCGGAGTTGCCTCGCTCGTAGATCAGTTTTTTGACGGCATTGTATGCGATTTTGTATATGCCCGATACATGGTGATCAATAACTACCCTGTGGAGGATGGATACTACACCGACACATGGCTGAACTGGCCCCTGCTCAAACACGACCTGTTCATTTCGCTGCTTATCAGCACGGCCCTCTGGCTGATTATAGTCCTCATCATAGCCGGGCGCACCCGCCGCCGGGAGCAGAAGCGGGTGGCAAAATTTAAGGAAGAGATTATGCTAAAAGAGCGGGCGCTCAAAGAGGAGACCTCCCGGAAAAATGACCTGATTGCCTACCTGGCCCATGACCTGAAAACCCCGCTGACCTCTGTCATCGGCTACCTGAACCTGCTGGACGAGGCCGCGGATATGCCCATCGAACAGCGGGCTAAATATACCCGTATCACTCTTGATAAGGCGTACCGCTTGGAGAAGATGATTAACGAGTTCTTCGACATCACCCGGTACAACCTGCATGAAATCAGCATCCAAAAGGAGCCCATCGACCTGTACTATATGCTGGTGCAACTCATAGACGAGCTGACCCCGACCCTTACCGCCCACGGCAACACCGCCGTACTGCACGCCCCGGAAACCCTGGCTCTCTCCGCAGACCCGGACAAGCTGGCACGGGTGTTCAACAATGTGCTGAAAAACGCGGCGGCGTACAGCTACCCCGACACGGAAATTACGATTGCCGCAGAGGAAAAGGCCGGGGCCGTCACCATCCGCTTTACAAACCAAGGCAAGACGATACCGCCGGAAAAGCTCAGTGCTATCTTCGAGAAGTTTTACCGGCTGGACGAGGCCCGTACCTCCGGCACAGGCGGAGCTGGGCTGGGTTTGGCAATTGCCAAGGAGATCGTCACCCTGCACGGCGGTACCATCACGGCGGAAAGCGCCCATGACCGGGTGGAGTTTGCTATCACATTACCTGCGAAATAAGGAAATCTCAACCCGGCCTTAACCTTTTCTTAGGATTCTTTCAAGTAAATAATAAAGAACACAGCGTTCCTTTTTGGTATGATTTATACCGTAAGGAACGCTGATTTTGTTTTGTAAAGGAGTTTTCATCATGACAGAAAGAACCATGGCGCGCAGGCGCAGATATCAACAGAGGCACAGGAGAAATACAATTGCAAGCTGGATTGTGGGGGCCGCTTGTATAACCGCTCTCCTGACGATAGTCGCTTTAGGGTGTAAGGACTATATAGACGAGCAGGCATCCTATGAAAATCCTCAAAACAGTCTGCCCGGTTTGGTGTTGGGAGAAAGCAAGACCTCCCAATCGCCGGAATCCGCTGCGCCGGTTTATGCGGATGACACGGACTGGAACCTGCGGCTTGTGAACCGCTGGAACCCCATCCCAGAGGGATACACCGTACGTTTGAAAGAGCTCTCCGGCGGCGAGCAGGTGGACGAGCGTATCTATGACCATCTGATGGAAATGCTTGAAGCCGCCCGGGAAGGCAACTGGGATGAAACGCCCCGGGTGATCTCAGGTTACCGCACACAGGAAACCCAGCAGTCTCTATATGATGAAGAAGTGAACAAGTATAAAGCACAGGGGTATTCGGAGGATGAAGCAAAGGCGGAGGCTGGCAAGTGGGTGGCGGTCCCGGGCACCAGCGAACACCAGCTGGGGCTGGCCGTAGATGTAGAGGGCACTACCTACGACGTGTTCCTCTGGCTGCAGGAAAACAGCTATAAATATGGGTTTATCTTCCGCTACCCCGGCGGCAAGTCAGACATAACCGGCACAGTGGAAGAAGTGTGGCACTACCGGTATGTAGGGGTGGAGACCGCCACGGAAATGTACGAGCAGGGGTTATGCCTGGAGGAATATATCGAACAGAAAGGACTGTAAAAATGAAAGAGAAACAAAAAATTGCCGTCATTTTTGGCGGCTGCTCACCGGAATATGAGGTATCGCTGCAATCTGCATCAGCGGTGATTCAGCACATGGATAGGGCAAAATACACGCCCGTCCCAATCGGCATCACCAGGAAGGGAGATTGGTTCCGCTTCGAGGGCGATGTGGAAGAAATTGCCTCCGACACCTGGCATACCTCCCCGCAGTGCAAGCCCTTCGCCCTCCCCTTCCACCGCACCAGTCCCGCTCCCTTTGACGCCGCCTTTCCCGTCCTCCACGGCAAGAATGGCGAGGACGGCACGGTGCAGGGTTTGTTTGAACTGGCAGGAATCCCGGTGGTGGGCTGCGGGGTGCTCTCCTCGGCGCTGTGCATGGACAAGCACCGGGCGCACCAGCTGGTGCAGGCGGCGGGGGTGCGGGTTCCATATGCCCAGGTGGTCACAAAGGCCGAAAGCCTGGAAACCGACATCCCGTACCCGGTTTTCGTGAAGCCTGTAAAGGCTGGCTCGTCTTTCGGCATCACTAAGGTGGCAGGCCCCGATGGCCTCCCTGCCGCCTTAGCCCTGGCCTTCCAGTATGACGATGAGGTGCTGATTGAGGAGACCATCCCCGGCTTCGAGGTGGGCTGTGCCATCATGGGCAACGAAACGCTGACCGTGGGCGAGGTGGATGAGATTGAGCTGGCGGACGGCTTCTTCGACTACACCGAGAAGTACACCCTCAAAACCTCCGCCATCCACGTCCCTGCCCGGGTGGACAGCGCCACGGCCCAACGCATCAAGGATACCGCCCAGACCATCTACCGGGCGCTGGGCTGTAAGGGGTTCGCCCGGGTGGATATGTTCCTGACGCCTGCCGGGAAGATCGTGTTCAACGAGGTGAACACCATCCCTGGTTTCACGGCCCACAGCCGGTTCCCCAGCATGATGCAGGCGGCAGGGATTCCCTTTGAGCAGGTAATCTCCACAGTGATTGGATTGGCGGTGGGCGCATGAACACGCTGATTCTAGTCAACCGGCACCACGCTTACCCGGCTAACGCTCCGCAAGACCTTGTCCCTGTCCACCCCGATTCTCCCGACATCCTTATGGAGCGGGAAGCGGCGCAGGCCCTTGCCCGGCTCATGGAGCAGATCGACGACTGGCGGCATATCGTCCCAGTCAGTGGCTGGCGCTCCTTCGAGGAGCAGCAGATGATTTACCTGGATTCCCTCCGGGACAATGGCCGGGAATTTACCCAGCAGTATGTGGCCCTGCCGGGACACAGCGAACACCAGACCGGCCTTGCCATCGACCTGGGGCTGCGCCAGCCAGACATTGACTTCATTCGCCCCAACTTTCCATATGAGGGTATCTGCCAGGAGTTCCGCAAGCTGGCCCCTGCCTACGGTTTTATCCAGCGTTACCCGGCAGGCAAAGAAACCGTCACCGGCATCGCCCACGAGCCGTGGCACTTCCGCTATGTGGGCCGCCCCCATGGGGAACGCATAACCGAGCGGGGGCTCACGTTGGAGGAATATTTATCATGAGCATCCGGGAAACCCTAACAGACTTTTCAAAAGGTGATTATATGGAGTTTTATTGGGCACTGTTCTGGTGCCGGGAACGAAGCAAAAGCAAGGCTGCGCGGGACATCCTGACCTTTGTGCTGAACCGCATGGCCCATCGGCATGGCGGCTATATCGGCAATGGGGTTAAGTTCGAGAATGAGCCTTTTCTGCCTCACGGCTTGCACGGAATTTATATTTCCCGATACGCAAGCATCGGCGCAAACTGCTGTATCTACCAGAACGTCACCATTGGCGAGGTGGGCGGAAAAGCGCCCCAAATCGGCGACCATTGCCTGATTGGGGCGGGGGCCGTGCTGGTGGGGGATATCACAATCGGGGATTATGTGAAGATTGGGGCCGGGGCGGTGGTCAGCGTGGATATTCCCGACCACTGTACCGTAGTGGCCCAGCCTATCCGAATTCTGCACCGGGAGGGGAATCAAGATGAACAGACACCGCGCTTGGATTGAACTGAACAGAGCGGCCTTGCGGCACAATGTGGAGCATCTGCAAAGCCTCCTGCCCCCCGGCTGTGAGCTGATGCCTGCGGTGAAGGCCAACGCCTACGGGCATGGCGCGGTTCTGGTGGCGCGGGAATGCCAGTCGCTGGGGATTCGTGCGTTTTGCGTAGCTACGCTGGATGAGGGAATCGAACTGCGGCAAAACGGTGTTGAGGGTGCAATCCTCATCTTGGGCTGGACAGACCCGGCGGAGGCCGCTCTCCTGCATGAATACCGCCTGACACAAACGGTCATGAGCCAAGCCTATGCCCAGGAGCTAGACAGCTACGGGAAGCCCGTCCGGGTCCACATCAAAATCGACACGGGGATGCACCGCCTGGGGATTGCGTGGGACAGGCCATGGGAAATCGAGCAAATCCTTGGCTGCCAAAACCTGCAAGTCACCGGGACCTACACCCACCTGTGCTGTGACAGTCTCGCAAAGGAGCAGGGGCGGCGGTTCTATCAGGCCGTGGAGGGGTTCTCCCTCCCCAAGCGGCACCTGCTGGCCAGCGACGGGCTGCTGTACCACCCGGAATTGGGCGGCGACTACGCCCGGGCAGGCATCGCCCTCTATGGGGCAGTGGACACGTCGGGTTTACGCCCCGTGCTGTCCCTCAAGGCTAGGGTGGCCCAGGTGCGGGAACTGCCGCTAGGAGAAAGCGCGGGGTATGAACTGCAATTCACGGCACAACGACCCAGTAAAATCGCTGTCCTGGCAATCGGCTATGCAGACGGCCTGCCCCGTAGCCTGTCCTGCGGCACAGGTGCCGCATTGATTCACGGGCAGAAAGCACCCATTGCGGGATGGGTCTGCATGGATCAAACGCTGGTGGATGTGTCCGATATCCCCCAAGTCATGCCCGGCGACACGGCTGTGCTGATTGGCAAAAGCGGCAGAGCGGAAATCACGACGGTAGAGGTAGCTGCCCAGGCGGGGACGATACCCAACGAAATTCTCAGCGGCCTGGGCCAACGGTTGG
>CANTDZ010000135.1 GCA_947652665.1 uncultured Clostridia bacterium | reverse complement strand
ATCCCCCACCTGGGCCGTACCCATATCCACCGCCGCGCCGACAGCCTTCCCGTTTTCGATTTGCAGGGCCAGGGTGCGCAGGCCCGCCAGCGTCTCAATGGTCAAGCGGGTCTTGGGGGTGAGGCCCTTGTCGTATACATATTTGCCCACACAGCGGATCCCGTTGCCGCACATATTGGCCTCGCTGCCATCCGCGTTGAAGATGCGCATTTTGAAATCAGCCGCCTTGGAGGGGCTGATCCAGATCATCCCATCGGCCCCGGCGCCGAAGTGGCGGTCGGAAAGCTTCTGGGAGAGGGCCTGCGGGTTTTGCGGTTCGCCGTAGACATAAAGGTAGTCATTGCCTAAACCGTGCATTTTTGTAAAATGGAGCATGTTCATCCCTTCCTTTTCTGTTTCTCCAACGCGGCCCGTACAAACCCGGTAAAAAGCGGGTGGGGCCTGTTGGGGCGGCTCTTAAATTCTGGGTGGTACTGCACGCCCACAAAGAAATCCTGGCCAGGCAGTTCGACAGCTTCTACCAGGGTGCCGTCTGGGGAAAGGCCGCTGAAGACCATACCGGCTTCTTCCAAGGCGGCCCGGTATTCGTTGTTGAATTCATACCGGTGCCGGTGGCGCTCAGAGATAGTGGGCTTGCCATAGCAGCGGGCCAGTGTGGTATGGGGGCGAATCTCACAGGGATAGGCCCCCAGGCGCAGGGTACCGCCTTTATCGGTTTCCTGGCTCTGGCCAGGCATGAAACTGATGACTTTATAAGGGCAGCCGCTGTCAAATTCCCCTGAATTAGCGCCGGGAAAGCCCCCGGCATGCCGGGCGAATTCTATGACGGCGATCTGCATCCCTAAGCATATGCCGAAATAGGGCACATGGTTCGCCCGGGCAAACCGCGCGGCCTCTATCATGCCCTCTATGCCCCGTCTGCCAAACCCGCCCGGTACCAGGATGCCGTCTATGCCGCCTAAAATTTCTCCGATGGCTTCCGGGGCGATCCCCTCGGAATCGATCCATTCTATCTCTACACGGGCGCCCAGGATAAACCCGCTGTGGCGCAGGGCTTCGGCTACAGAAAGGTAAGCGTCGTGCATCTGCACATATTTGCCCACTATGCCGATCCGTACTGTTTTATCGGCCGATTCCATACGCTGTACCATTGTTTCCCACTCCGAGAGTTCAGGGGCCGGGGTATGCAGGGCCAGCCGCCGGCAGACCACCCCGGAAAACCCGGAACGCTCCAGCATCAAGGGGACTGCGTAGAGGTTGGGGATGGTGCGGTTTTCAATGACGCAGTCGGGCTGTACATTGCAGAACAGGGAGATTTTCTGGAAGATAGAGGGTTCCAGCGGCTCATCGCAGCGCAGGACGATCAGGTCGGGGTTGATGCCCATGCCCTGCAATTCCTTCACGGAATGCTGGGTCGGTTTTGATTTGTGCTCATTTGACCCCCGCAGGAAAGGCACCAAGGTCACATGGATAAAGAGGCTGTTTTCCCGGCCGGCCTCCAAGGAAACCTGGCGCGCGGCCTCTAAAAAAGGCTGGCTCTCTATGTCGCCGATGGTGCCGCCAATCTCCGTGATGATCACATCGGCCCGGGCCTTTTGCCCTACGCTGTAGACGAAGCTTTTGATCTCATTGGTGATATGGGGGATCACTTGTACGGTTGACCCTAAGTATTCCCCCCGGCGTTCCTTATTAAGCACGTTCCAGTAGACTTTTCCAGTGGTGAGGTTTGAAAATTTGTTCAGGTCCTCATCAATGAAACGCTCATAATGCCCCAAGTCTAAATCGGCTTCTGCGCTGTCCTCTGTGACGTACACCTCGCCGTGCTGATAGGGGCTCATGGTCCCCGGGTCCACGTTGATGTAAGGATCCAGTTTTTGGGCCGCTACCTTAAGGCCCCTGGCCTTCAGGAGCTGCCCCAAAGAGGCCGCTGTGATTCCCTTGCCCAGCCCGGAAACCACGCCCCCCGTGACGAAGATGTATTTTTTATCCATCCGTATCATCCTGCCTTTCCGCCGCGCCGCAGCGCCTCTAATGCCCGCTTTCTCCATAGTTCCCCAGCACCCGGGCCGAAGGGTCGTTTACGCCGCAGCCTTCCCAATCCCGGTTTGGCATCCAAAAGTCCTGTATCATTTCACCCTGTCCAGGATAATATTTTTCAAAAAGCTCCCGGTACAACAGGCTCTCTTTTGTAAAGGGCGTGCCATGCCGGTATGCCCGCCGCCTTTCTTCCCATTCCCTGTCCGTATAGCGCCCTTCAGCGTATTCCTTTAAGTCTTCTACCATGCTATGCCCCACCGCGTCGGAAAACGCGGCTTTCTGCCGCCAAAGGATGTTTTCCGGCAATAACCCCTCCCCTTCAAAGGCTTTGCGCAGCAGGTACTTCCCTATGCCGTAGGTGTTTATTTTCAGATTAGGGTCGATTCCCATCACATACCGTACAAAGGCCAGGTCCCCAAAGGGCACCCGCGCTTCCAGGGAGTTGACGGAGATACAGCGGTCAGCCCGCAAAACATCGTACATATACAGCTCCCGCACGCGTTTTTCCGCTTCTTTCTGGAAGGCTTCCGCGCTGGGGGCATAGTCCGTATATTTGTAGCCAAAAAGTTCATCACTGATCTCCCCGGTCAGCAGCACCCGCAGGTCTGTTGTCTCGTGGATGGCCTTGCAGCATAAATACATCCCTATGCTGGCCCGGATGGTAGTAATATCCCAAGTGCCCAGCAACGCAACGACCTCCTCAAGGGAGCTTACCACCTGTTCCCTTGTCATGATAACCTCGGTATGGTCCGCGCCGATGAAATCAGCCGCCTGCCGGGCGTATTGCAGATCGATGGCATCGGAATCCATCCCAATGGCAAAGGTTTGGATGGGCTTCTTCATAAGCCTTGCCGCTATGGCGCACACCAGACTGCTGTCCAGCCCGCCGGAGAGAAGGAAACCTATAGGCGCGTCCGCGTCCAGCCGCTTTTCTACAGCCTTTATCAGGCGGTCGTGTATACCCTGGCAGATTTCTTCCACAGGCCCTGTATGGAGGACAGGGGCGGAAGCCGGATCGGCGTACCGCACAAACTCGCCCTGGGCGTAGTAATGCCCCGGCGGGAAAGGCTTGATCTTCCCGCACAGGCCCAGCAAGTCCTTTGCCTCGCTGGCAAAAGCCATAGAGCCGTCTGGTAAAGCCCCGTAAAATAAGGGCCGGATGCCAATGGGATCCCTGGCGCAGATGAAATCGCCCTTTTCGCCATCGTATAAGATCATAGCAAACTCCGCGTCCAGCCTGGCGAACATGTCTAATCCATACTCTCGGTAAAGGGGCAGCAGCAGCTCGCAATCCGAACCGCTTTGAAAGCGGTAGCCTTTTCCCTCCAGCATGGCCTTGGCCTCCCGGAACCCGTACAGCTCCCCGTTGCATACGCAGGCCGTTTCGCCCAGGTAAAAGGGCTGCATGCCGCTTTCCTCCAGCCCCATAACAGCCAGGCGCTGGAACCCCAGATAGCCTGGCCCCACCTCCCGCACCCGTTCCCTGTCCGGCCCCCTGGAGCGGGTGCGGGAAAAACATTCCTGTAAGGTTTCTTTGCTTATCCCCCGGCGGGTAACCCCTATGATTGCGCACATATCCTTTCCTCCTTATCCTTTGATTTTCCCCTCGAACCGCGCCTTTTCTCCGTGGGCCGGGATCGCCGTCGGGTAGCCGCCGCCAAAACACGCCAGGCACACCCTGCCGTCTGCGGCGTAGGCTTTGGCGTGCTCTAAGCTTAAATAGCCTAAGCTGTCCGCGCCTATCTGCTCCCCAATTTCCCTGACGCTGAACTGGCTGGCAATAAGCGCGCCCGGGCTGTCGATGTTTGTGCCGTACCAACAGGGCGACACAAAAGGCGGGGCGCTCACCCGCATATGGATTTCTTTGGCCCCGGCCTGGCGCAGCAGGGCGATAATGCGCCGGCAGGTGGTGCCCCGCACGATGCTGTCGTCAATGAGCACTACCCTTTTTCCCGCTACAGCCGAACGTATGGGGTTGAGCTTTAAGTTGACCGCGGCTTCCCGCAGGGCTTGGTTCGGCGCAATGAAAGTCCGGGCAATGTATTTGTTTTTGGTGAACCCCATAGCATAGGGGATACCGCTTTCCCGCGCATAGCCAATGGCAGCGTCCAGCCCGGAATCCGGCACGCCAATAACCACATCCGCATCCACGGGATGTTCCTGGGCCAGCCGGGCCCCGGCTTTTTGGCGGGCCAGGCTGACGCTTACACCGTCCAGTACGGAATCGGGGCGGGAAAAATAAATATATTCAAAGGCGCATAAGGTCTTGGGGGATTTGTTGCAGTGCCGCTTATCGCTGCAGATGCCTTCCTTGCTTACCGTCACCACTTCGCCCGGCAAAAGATCCCGGACATAAACCGCCCCAGCAGCGTCCAGGGCGCAGGTCTCCGATGCGAACAACAGGGCGCCGTCGGGGCGCTTGCCCATGCACAGGGGCCTAAAGCCGTTGGGGTCACGGGCTGCCATAAGCTTGCGGGACGAACAGATTACCAGCGAGTAGGCCCCCACCAGATGCTCCATAGCCCGGCACACAGCCTCTTCGATGCTGCTGCAGCGGAGGCGCTCCCGCACAATAAGATGGGCGATCACCTCTGAATCCGTCGTTGTATGGAAAATGGAACCCTGTTCTTCTAAAAACGTGCGTAATTCATAGGCGTTGACCAAGTTGCCGTTATGGCACAGGGCCATACGCCCCTTATGGTGGTTAACGAGCAGGGGCTGCGCGTTGCGCCTGCTGTCGGCCCCGGTGGTGGCGTACCGCACATGGCCCACCGCCATGTTGCCCTGCCCCAATCCCGCCAACCGTGCCGGCGTGAAAATCTCGCTGACTAACCCCGTTTCCCGGCAGGCGGTAAAGCAGCCTTGGTCATTGAGGACAATGCCCGCGCTTTCCTGCCCCCGGTGCTGCAGGGCAAACAGCCCGTAGTAACAAAGCGCGGCCAAGTCTGTTTTAACCGGGGCGTAGGCCCCGAACACGCCGCATTCTTCATGCAGGGCAGGGATGCATTTAAGCACATGGACACGTCCGGCTTGCCGTTTTTAACCCATGTA